>WYBG01000012.1 GCA_011526015.1 Deltaproteobacteria bacterium
CCCCTTTGTCATGCCCGAATGTCTTTATCGGGCATCCACAGGCCTAAAACTTATAGATTCCCGATAGAAACATTCGGGAATGACCCAGGAGAAAGGGTTCAACAACTTAGTGCGCAATGCACTAGATAAAAAAGTTAAAACGGAGAAGCGGAAAGACCTGGTTCGATAACTTATGCTTACAATTATTCCAATCCCGGCAGGTTTTAATCTCTCATTGCGATTCAAGGCAGGATGTATTAATATTTTTTCAGGATTGTCAGAAAGGATCATGAAATGAACGAATTAAAAGTAATGCTGCCTTCCGAGATAAAAACCGACGAAGCCCGCTTATTCTTGATGATGAAACTTTATGAAGTCGGTAAACTTTCTTTAGGCCAGGCGGCCAGTTTAGCAGGCTATTCCAAAGCTACTTTCATGGAATTGCTTGGGAAATACCATATCCCGGTTTTTGATTACCCGGCGGAAGATCTGGAAGAAGAGATCAATTTATGATCAAGGATATAATAGCTGATAGTACCTGTCTGATTGCTCTTGACCGAATTGGTCGATTAGGGATTCTCTCAAAATCTTTCAAGAAAGTTTATATACCTCCGGGGGTAGAAAAAGAATTTGGTAAGAAGGTTGGCTGGATCATTGTTAGACCGGCCAAGAGTCAAACACTCGTTAAAGCATTACTGACCCAGATTGACGCGGGCGAATCCGAAGTAATCGCATTAGCACTTGAAATGAAGAAAAGTTGCGTCATTTTAGATGACAAAAAAGCCAGAAGGATTGCAAAAGATCTGGGGTTAAAAATGTTGGGCACAATCGGGGTTCTGTTGCAAGCTAAAAAGATAGGTGTGATCAGCAAAATAAAACCCGCTTTAGATGATCTTAATGCTACAGGATTTTATATCAGCACCGCGCTTTATAATAGGGCTTTGAAACTCGCGAGAGAGTAAGGGAATGAATTGTAATCGAGAATTGGAAGTCAATTTTCACATAACCTAAACCCCCGAACATCCTATGCAAACCATCCAAACCGCCATCCGGCATAAAATCCGCATCGTTACCGCCGCCTCGCTGTTCGACGGGCACGATGCCAGCATCAATATCATGCGCCGCATTTTGCAGGCCTCCGGCGCGGAGGTCATCCACTTAGGGCACAACCGCTCCGTGCAGGAAATCGTGGACTCCGCCATTCAGGAAGACGCCCGGGCTATCGCCGTAACCAGCTACCAGGGCGGGCACGTGGAGTTTTTCAAATACATGTACGACCTCTTGCAGGAACGGGGGGCCGGCCACATCAAGATTTTCGGCGGGGGCGGCGGCACGATTCTCCCGGAAGAGATGCAGGAGTTGCACGACTACGGCATCGCCCGCCTCTACTCCCCGGAAGATGGTCGCAAAATGGGCCTGCAGGGGATGATCAACGACCTGCTGGAAAAAGCGGGCCCCGCGGCTAAAACCGCCGCCCTCGGCAACGAAGCGGCGCTGATTCAGGAACGCAACGTGGTGGCGATTGCGCAAACCATTTCATTGATCGAAAATTTCCCGGAAGAGGCGGAAGACCTGGTTAAAGAACTTCACCGGATTGCCCGGGGGAAGAAAATCCCGGTGTTAGGCATTACCGGCACCGGCGGGGCGGGCAAATCTTCCCTCACCGACGAACTGGTGCGGCGCTTCCTGGCGGATTTTTCCGATAAGTCGATTGCCATTATCTCGGTGGATCCCTCCAAGCGCAAAACCGGCGGGGCGCTGTTAGGCGACCGCATCCGCATGAATTCCATTTATAATCCCCGGGTGTACATGCGCTCCTTCGCCACCCGCCAGGCGCACCTGGCGCTCAACAAACCGATTTTGGAAGCGATCAACGTGCTGAAAGCGGCGGAGTACGATCTGATCATCGTGGAGACCGCCGGGATCGGGCAGAGCGACAGCGAAATCACCGAAATCGCCGACGTTTCGGTGTACGTGATGACCCCGGAATACGGCGCCGCCACCCAGTTGGAAAAGATCGACATGATCGACCACGCCGATCTCATCGCGCTGAACAAATTCGACAAACAGGGCGCCCTGGACGCCCTGCGCGACGTGCAGAAGCAATACCAGCGCAGCCATGGGCTGTGGGATAAAAATCCTTCGGAGCTGCCGGTGTACGGCACCATGGCCTCGCAGTTCAATGACCCGGGAACTAATACCTTTTATTGTGTGGTGATCGACAAACTGGTGGAGAAATTGGGGCTGGACTGGCAATCGCACTTCGAGATTACCGGGGAAATGAGCAAAAAAGTGTACATCATTCCCCCGGAGCGGGTGCGCTACCTCGCGGAGGTGGCCGACATCGGCGACCGCTACCATAAATATGTCGATAAGCAGGTTGATTTAGCCCGCAAAGCCTACCGCCTGAAAGGTGCCATCGAGCTGCTGAAATCCCGGGGGAAAGACGCCGCGGAGATGGAAAAACTCTTTGCGGAGTTAGACCGGGAATTGGACAAGGATTGTAAAGAGATTTTAGATACCTGGGAAGAGAAGAAGAAAAAATACGCCGATGAATATTTCACCTACCAGGTGCGCGGGAAAGATATCAAGGTGGAAAACTACAGCGAATCGCTCAGCCGCCTGAAAATTCCTAAAATCGTGTTACCCAAATACCGGGACTGGGGCGACATCCTCCAATGGGCGCTGACCGAGAATGCGCCCGGGGAATTTCCCTATACCGCGGGGGTGTATCCTTTCAAACGCACCAACGAAGACCCCACCCGCATGTTCGCCGGGGAGGGCGGGCCGGAGCGCACCAACCGCCGCTTCCATTACCTCAGCCACGGGATGCCCGCTGCGCGCCTCAGCACCGCTTTCGATTCCGTGACCCTCTACGGAAACGATCCCGATTACCGCCCGGATATTTACGGCAAGGTCGGCAACTCCGGGGTGAGCATCGCTACCCTGGATGACGCCAAAAAGCTCTACTCCGGCTTCGACCTCAGCAGCCCCAACACCTCGGTGTCTATGACCATCAACGGCCCTGCCCCGATGCTGTTGGGATTTTTCCTGAACGCCGCCATCGACCAGCAGTGCGAGGCGTACATCCGCGAAAACGGTCTGGAAGCGGAGGTGGAGAAGAAAATCGCCGCGATTTATAAGAAAAAAGACCTTCCCCGCCCGGCCTATAACGGCGATATTCCCAAAGGCCACAACGGATTGGGATTGATGCTGTTAGGCGTGACCGGCGACCAGGTGCTCCCCCGGGAAACATACCAGAAGATCAAAGCGGAAACCATTTCCGTGGTGCGGGGCACGGTGCAGGCGGATATTCTCAAAGAAGATCAAGCGCAGAATACCTGCATTTTCTCCACCGAATTCGCCCTGCGCATGATGGGCGACATCCAGGAGTATTTCACCCGCAACAAGGTGCGCAATTTTTACTCCGTTTCCATCTCCGGTTACCACATCGCCGAAGCGGGGGCTAATCCCATCACCCAGTTAGCCTTAACCCTGGCGAACGGGTTTACCTTCGTGGAATACTACCTCAGCCGGGGGCTGCACATCGACGATTTTGCTCCCAACCTCTCTTTCTTTTTCAGCAACGGGCTGGACCCGGAATACGCGGTGATCGGGCGGGTGGCGCGGCGCATCTGGGCCAAAGCGATCAAGTACAAATACAAGGGCAACGCCCGCTCGCAGATGCTCAAATACCACATCCAGACCTCCGGGCGCTCCCTGCACGCGCAGGAAATCCAGTTCAATGACATCCGCACCACCTTGCAGGCGCTTTACGCTATTTACGATAATTGTAACTCCCTGCACACCAATGCCTACGACGAGGCGATCACCACCCCCACGGAGGAATCGGTGCGCCGGGCGCTGGCAATCCAGTTGATCATCAACAAGGAACTGGGGCTGGCGAAGAATGAGAATCCCCTGCAAGGCGCGTTTATCATCGAAGAATTGACTGATTTGGTAGAAGAGGCGGTGCTAACTGAATTCCGGCGCATCACCAATCGCGGTGGGGTGTTGGGCGCCATGGAGACCATGTACCAGCGCAATAAAATCCAGGAAGAATCGCTCTATTACGAATCCTTGAAGCACAACGGCAAGCTGCCGATTATCGGCGTCAACACTTTTTTGAGCAGCAACGGTTCGCCCTTCCAAACGCCCCGGGAGGTCAGCCGCTCCACCGCGGAGGAGAAGGAGTTCCAGATCCAGGCCCTGCGGGCATTCCAGGAGCGCAACGCCGCGGAAGCCAAATCCGCCCTGCAGCAGTTAAAAAGAGCGGCGGTGAATAATCAGAATGTTTTTACGGAGCTGATGGAGGTTTGCAAAGTAGCCTCGTTAGGGCAGATTTCCGGGGCGCTGTACGAGGTAGGCGGGCAGTACCGGAGGAATATGTGAAAGTGCACAAAAAAATTTCTTTACCAAAGGAGGAATCTTGAGCAACTATATTTTTACGGTAGTTATCGAGCCTGATGAGGCAGGCTTTCATGCCTACGTTCCTGCCCTGCCGGGATGCCATACCTTCGGAGAGACCGTGGAGGAAGTACGCACCAATATTGCCGAAGCCATCGAACTCCACATTGAAAGTATGGTTGAAGATGGCGAGCCTGTTCCTGTAGAGCGAGAGCCACTCTTCATCACCCGTCTCTCTGTGCCGGTAGCGGTATGAGCAAAAAACTTCCCCGGGTGAATTGCGAAGAATTAATCCGCGCCCTCGAACGCGCAGGTTTTGAAAAGAAACGGCAAAAAGGCAGCCATTTGCATCTGGTGCGGACAATTGATAAAAAGCGGGTAACCGTGCCGGTGCATAAAGGTAAAACCGTACCTCCAGGCACTCTCCGCGCTATCCTGCGAGATGCGGACATCAGCATTGAAGAATTTCGCAAACTGCTGTAGCCGTTAGAATATGGAGGAAAAGAATAGCCGGCGTGCAACTGATCCGAATTCGATCTGTTAAAGTTTTGAGGGGATTCCTGGTACGCTTAGAGTTTACAGATGGTACGTACCGGGAAATAGACCTTGAGCCTTATCTGCATGGCCCCATATTCGAATCGATCCGAAATGACCCCGAAAAATTTAACTCGGTTAAAGTTAACAAACGCATGGGTACCATTGTCTGGGACAATGGAGCGGATATCGACCCGGATGTTCTCTATTATGGCCTGAAACCGGCCTGGATGAAGGCGGAGCCGGAAATTCCTGTAGCAGAAAAAGTACGG
This sequence comes from Deltaproteobacteria bacterium, assembly GCA_011526015.1. Lineage (GTDB taxonomy): Bacteria > Calditrichota > Calditrichia > RBG-13-44-9 > J075 > JABWBP01. The sequence continues at coordinate 5,193 of WYBG01000012.1, forward strand.
TAACTTTCAAAATTGATGGAAGTTTGCCAGGTGGCCTCGTTAGGGCAGATTTCCGGGGCGCTGTACGAGGTGGGGGGGCAGTAGCGGAGGAATATGTGAATGGAGCATAAATATTTACAGAAGGATTGGCGAGTTAGAACGACTTATGCGGTCAGCAGATTCGCCATCCGGCATTATGTTAAAGGCGCTCGCAAATTTCGGCGCTGGTTCGCAAAACTTATAATGCCCCACCCCCGGGGACCCGCGGTGGTGGAAACTCGCTATGGGTTTAAATTACTGGTAGATCCGGGAGTGGGCAAAGATTTGGAAAGTACCGTGTATTATTTCGGCAGCTATGAGGCCGGAACGCTGCACATTATCAACCATTGTTTGAGAAAAGGCGATATTTTTATCGACGTGGGAAGCAACATTGGGGTGATGTCTTTGTTTGCCGCCCAACTTGTCGGAGAAAGCGGCAGCGTATTTGCGTTTGAACCGGCTCCCGATACGTTTTCCATTCTGCGCGAAAACCTGCGCCTGAATGGGAATAAAACGGTTCAGCCGGCCAACCTGGCGTTAGGAAAAGAACCGTCCGAAGGAATTCTGTTCCGCAAGCCGGATATCAACCGGGGAGCGGCCTCGCTTATCCGCAGCAGCGCCAGCGACGAAGGCGTCAAAATCCGGGTGGAGACGCTGGACAATTTTATCGCCTCCAACCAGGTTGGGGCGATAAGATTGATGAAAATCGACGTGGAAGGATGGGAGTTGGAAGTGATGCAAGGCGCCAGGATGGTGTTGAGCCGGCCGGATGCTCCTATCGTCGTATTTGAAACCAGCAAACACGTCTCCGCCTCGGAAACGAAGGTGTTGAATACCTACCAGTATATCCTGACGCTCAATCAATACCTTCCCTTCAAGCTGAAAAGAGGAAAAGAGGTCATATCCAGGCTTATCCCCGTGAAAAACGAGGCAGACCTTCCCGAGCATGATAATTTATTCTGCTTCCTGCCGGCGCACCTGGAAACGCTTCCCCGGGATATATTTGCGTGACGAGTGTGAAGGCGCCTGCCTCTCCATCATCGTGCGGAATGCGCGTATTCTCAATCTTTTACTCCCGGGGATTGATGAAGGGAAGTATAATACCTGACAAAAATCATGTTTTAACCTAACCGAAGTCATTTTTTTCGGCCCTACCCGCTCCCCATATTTACCCGCTAAATCGAATCATCCCCGCCGCCCTGCAGCCTTCTGCGGCGGATCGTTGATTTTTCATTGACGCAACCATTGCCCAAAGGAGATCGCGATGAAAAAATTTACCGCTTTTCTGTTTGTTCTATTCCTTACCGGGGGGATTTTTCTACCTTCTGCAGGTCTATCGCAATACCTGATTCAACTGTCTCCATCCGATTTGCCGGCCACAGACGGCCTTCCGGTGTTCTGGCAGGAAATCCGCCAGGAAACCGCATTCGCACTCGTACCGGATGTTGCCGCGTTGAACCGCGCCGGAATTGCCTTCCAGGTTCTGGACGAGGATGTGGAAACCGGCGCTTATTACTGGCTGGAATCCCGTTTTCGCTTTCCGCTGCGAACAGAAGAATTGAATGCGCTTCCCCATTGCAAATTGCTGTGGAGCGACACGCACACGGCGCTGGCGCGGGCGCAATCCGGCGCATTCCTGAAAAACCTGCCCGGGGACTACGCGGTGCAACGAATTTATTTCCGGCAAAGCCGGAAGCGGCCAACTCCCTCCCCTGCAATGCCGGGCGATCTGCCCGTTCCCGCGCAAACCGCCGGCGCCGCTTCTTTCATCCAGGATATCCTGGACTCGGTCAATATCGCGCAAATCTATTCCACCGTGGAACACCTTTCCGGCGAGGAGCCTTACTGGATCAACGGGCAGTGGGATTCGATGATGACCCGTTATTCCAACAGCCCGCAAATTTTCAAAGCGCAAAACTACATCCAGGATCGTTTGGAGCAGATGGGCTACACGGTAGAGTTATTCCCCTTTGCCGGGGTACTTTTTTACGATATTCAATTCGCCCCGGGACAGAGCAGCTACGGCTGGCTGGCCTCGGATGGCAAAATTTTCGGCACGGCTGACGGCGGGCAAAACTGGAGCGTGCAATATACCAACGCCGGCGGCTCCTCGATCTGGTCGGTATTCCCCCTCGACGGTCAGACCGCCTGGGCGGTGGGCGACGGGGGGCTGATCCTGAAAACCTCCAACGGGGCTACCTGGCAAACCCAATCTTCTCCCAGCAGCAATTTCTTATTAGGAGTCTATTTCCGCACCGCGGACCTGGGCTGGATTTGCGGCGATTTCGGGATCATCCTGAAAACCACCAACGGCGGCGCCACCTGGAGCCAGAAGAGCACTCCCACCAGCAACCGCCTCTACGACATCTACTTTGCCAGCGACACTGAAGGCTGGGCGGTAGGGCGCAGCGGGGCCATCATCCGCACTACCAACGGCGGGGAAACCTGGACTTCGCAACAGGGCGGCACCGCTTCCCGGCTCTACGGAGTGCACTTTTTAACCCCGGCCAACGGATTTGCAGTCGGATGGGACGGAAGAGTGCTGAGAACCACCAACGGGGGGAGCAATTGGAGCGCCATGACCGTTCCGCTGAATGAATATTTTTATGACGTGGATTTTTTGGATCAAAATAACGGCATGATCGTGGGCTGGGGCGGGGCCTGCCTGAAAACCACCAACGGCGGCAGCAACTGGAGCCTGGCGGGGAACATTATGCAGGGCGACGCCTATAGCCTTGACATGCTCGACGCCAACACCGTCTGGGCCAGCGGAGAGGGCGTTGTCGCCAGCAGTAGCAATAGCGGCGGCGTGTGGCAATCGGCGCTCAGCAATATTCCGGAAAGCAGCCTGAATAACGTCTATGCCACCAAAACCGGCACGCTCTATCCCGATAAATACTACATCATCTGCGGCCACTACGATGATACCTCGGAAATGCCCACGGTGCGCGCCCCCGGCGCGGATGACAACGCCACCGGCACCGCCACGGTCCTTGAAGCGGCGCGGGTGCTGGCGGACTACAACTTCCTGTACTCCATTCGTTTTATGACTTTTTCCGGGGAAGAGCAGGGCCTGGTGGGCAGCGCCGCGTACGCCGCCTATGCCGCGGCCAACGGGGAACAGATTTGGGGGGTGATCAACCTGGACATGGTGGGCTATGACGGCAACAACGACGGAATCATGGAAATCCATGCCGGCAACCTGAGCGGTTCCCAGGCCATCGGCAGCATGGTAGCCTCCAAAATCAATACCTGGGGACTGCCGCTTACCGCCCAATACATCACCTCCGGCAGCACCGGCGCCAGCGACCACGCTTCTTTCTGGAGCCACGGCTACCCGGCCATTTTGATGATCGAGGATTTTCAAGATTTTACCCCCTTCTATCATACCACCAATGACCGGATTTCTACCCTGCGGCAATCCTATTTCCATGCCAACGCCCGTCTGGCCATCGGCAGCCTGGCGGTGCTGGCGCAAATCGATTCCACGACCGTGGGGATTCCCCAGGATAAAAACGTTCCGCGGGAATTCGCGCTCCATGCGCCTTATCCCAACCCCTTCAACCCCGCGGTGAACCTGCGCTATGATCTTCCCGCTGCCGCGAAGGTAACGGTGGAGATTTACAATATCCTGGGACAGCGGGTAGCCCAACTGGCGAACACCGTGCAGCTCGCCGGGGAACACCTGCTGCGCTGGGACGGCAGCGCCGCCAATGGCGCAGGCGCGCCTTCGGGGGTATATTTCGTGCGGGTTTCCGCGCTTTTGGAACCGGGCGGCGAGCAGGTGAAAATGCAGAAAGTGGTGTTGATCCGTTAGTTTGAAGAATCCGGATCAGCAAGAAATGGAACCTGGTGAGTGAAACGAGATACGCGATGAATCACGTTTCACTCATCAGGAGCGGTTGTATCTTATACTAAATATGCGAATTACCAGTTGAACAATTATGGCCGCCAAGACTCCAGGACACTAAGGAAGCACAAAGGAATAGAAGAAATTTGAGGATATAAACGCTAAAACCTTTGTGAAACTTCCTGTCTTGGTGTCTTTGTGGCAAATTTTCTTCGATACCATCCCCAACTGGTAATTGGCATTAAATTGCTATTCAAAACCATCCATTCAGCCATTTAACAGTTGTTACTCCCCTCGGCGCAGCGCCGCCGCTTCTACCACGGCGATGGTGGTCAGGTTGACGATCTCCTCTACCGTGGAGCCGTATTGCAGCAGGTGGGCGGGCAGGCGGGTTCCCATCAGCACCGGGCCGATGGCGATGGCCTCGCCCATACATTGCAGGGAGTGCATGGTCAGGTTGCCGGATTGGAGATCCGGGAAAATCAGCACGTTGGCATTTTTTTCCAGGGCGGCAAAGGGAAAGTATTCATTCCGCACCGAGCTGTCGCGCGCCGTGAGGAGTTGCATTTCCCCCTCGATCAGCAGCTCCGGGGAGCGTTCCCGGGCAATTTCGGTGGCCCGGCGCACTTTTTGGGCAAAGGGATGGTCCACGCTGCCGAAGTTGGCGAACGAAAGCATCGCCAACCGCGGCTCCAGGCCCAGGGAGCGGCTCATTCTCGCGGCTAAGAGGGCGATTTCCGCCAGATCCTCCGCCCCGGGGTCGATATTCACCGCGCAGTCGGCCAGTACCACCACGTCCTTGGGCAGCAGCACCAGGTGGTGGCTGGCGATGCGCCGGATGCCCGGCGCCGGGCCGATGACCTCGATAATGGTGCGCAAGGTATCCACGTAATGGGCGGAAAAACCGGCGATCATCATATCCGCGTCCCCGCTGTGTACCATCATGGCGGCGAAGTAGTCCCGCTGGCGCAGGCGGTGGGCGGCCGCGGCGCGGATCACCCCCCGGCGGCGGCGCATCCGGAAGTACTCCTCCGCGTAGGCTTCGAAGCGCGGGCTGCGCGCCGGGTCAACGATGGCAGCCCCGCCCAAATCCAACCCCAGGCGGTCGATCACTTCGCGGATTTCTTCTTCCCGGCCCAGCAAAATCGGTTTGGCGATCCCCTCTTCCAACAAAATGCTGCCGGCGCGCAGGATGGTTTCCCCGCTGCCTTCGGAAAAAACTACCCGCAGCGGTTCCTGGCGGGCGCGCAGCATCAGGCTGCGGAGAGTTTCCCGCCCGGCCCCCAGGCGAACCGCGAGACTTTCCTGGTAAGCTTCCATATCAATCGAAAGCGCGGCGACCCCTTCGTCCATGGCCTGCCGGGCCACGGCGGCGGATTCCCACACCAGGATGCGAGGATCGATCGGTTTGGGCAGCAGGTATTCCGGCCCGAAACTGAAATGTTCGTTGCCGTACGCCCGCTCCACCTCTTCCGGAACTTCTTCACGGGCTAATTCGGCTAAGGCGCGGGCTGCGGCTAAGAGCATCTCTTCGGTAATGGCCGCGGCCTGCACGTCCAATGCGCCGCGGAATATATAGGGAAAGCTGAGCAGGTCGGTGATGGCGTTGGGTTGCAGCCCCTCGCTGGTGGCCACGATCACGTCCTGGCGGGCGCCGCGGGCGTCTTCATAAGCGATTTCCGGCTCCGGGGTAGCCAGCGCCAGCACCACGGGAAAGCGGCTCATGGAGCGGATCATTTCCAGGTCGAACACCCCCCCGGCAGATGCGCCCAGGAGCACGTCCGCTCCTTTAACGCCCGCGTGAAGCTCCCGCTCCGGATGGGCGCGGGCAAATTCCCGCTGCTCGTCGAACAAATCCTGCCGCCCCGGGTGCAGCAACCCCTTAACGTCATAGACGAGCAGGTTTTCCCGCTGCACCCCCAGGCGCAGCAGCAGCCGGGCGCAGCCGATTCCCACGGTTCCCGCCCCGCAGAGCACCACCCGGATTTCCGCCACGCTCTTTTCTACCAAATCCAGGGCGTTGATCAATGCTGCCACCGCCACCACCGCGGTGCTGTATAGATTTTCGTGGAAAACCGGGATTTTCAGGCTCCGGCGCAGGCGCTCGTAAATGGCCAACCCTTCGGGGGCCTGGATGTCCTTCAGATTGATCCCGCCGAAAGTCGGTTCTAACAGTTGCACGGTTTCTGCAAAGCGTTCCGGGTCGCCGGTATCCAGCTCCAGGTCGAATACATTGATGTCGGCTAAGCGTTTGAACATCATCGCTACCCCTTCCTGCATGGGCTTGGCGGCGGCCGGCCCCACCTTGCCGAGTCCCGGCACCGCGGTACCGTTGGTAATCACCCCCACCAGGTTGCCGCGCGCGGTGTAGCGAAAAATTGCCGCGGGGTCCCTGGCAATTTCCGCGGAAGGGTAAGCCGCCCCGGGCAGGTAGGCCAGGCGCATTTCCCGGGGCGTGAGGCAGGGCTTGGTTTCCCGCAACTCGATTTTGCCGGGCCGCCCGGCGCAATGGTATTCCAGGGCGTCTTCACGCTTGATCATGGGAGACTCCTTTGACGTTGGAGAAGTGCGGGAGTAATGGAGTAATGGAGTGTTGGAGTATTGGATCAATGGATTATTGAATTGATGGTGTACTATCACGTGGTCTTTGACAATTTTGGCGAGTATCAAGTAGGGGCGGCTCCAATTCCCCTCCTGGGAGGGGATTAAGGGGTGGGTCAAGGAGCACAGCCTTGAGAAAACCCCCGACTTTGAGCCAGCCTGGAAACCGCAGAACCCACCCCTGTCCCCTCCCCGGAGGGGAACTTCGGGAACGAACCCTGCAAACACCCATAAGCCGGCAACCCCAGAATTATCAAAGACCACGTGATAGGGCAGAATTGATGGATTAACAAGGAGAATACAGCACTTCAGTACCCCACCAATCCATTGATCCATCAATCCAATACTCCATCACTCCATTAATCCATCATTCCACCACCCCAATACTCCATCACTCCATTAATCCATCACTCCACCCCCCCAATATTCCACCACTCCAGCAATCCATTAATCCATTAATCCATCAATCCAACAATCCCCCCCATCACACCCCCGCTCCCCCGGCAATCGGATGCCGTTCCCGGGTTTCCTGCAGGGCGGAGAGGAAGATGGCCACCGGGCGAACCTGCAAAATCCACAGCCGCGAACCTTCGATGCCGAATTCGATATCCAGGGGATAGCCGTAAGCCGCCTCCAAACACGCCGCAGCGCGAACCAGCTCGCACAATTCCACGTACTCTAACGCCGGGCGCAGCCGCTGATGGTAAAGGGTCTCGCTGCGAATGGTACCCAAACCGGCGCGCCGGTTAAATATTACCTGCTCGCGCTTTTCCCGGGTGATGTAACTGAAACGCAAAGGATTGTTTTCCAGGTCGCCCTCTTTGGAAACGGTGATCTGGTCGGCCTCCACGGCGCCGGAAACAATGCCTTCTCCCATCCCCAGGCCGGCGTTGATCACCATTTCCCGCAATTCTCCCCCGGCAAAATTGACGGTTTGCAACACCCCGGAAACCCGGGAGCACACGATGCGCTGCACGATCACCCCGCCCCCGGCCTGCTCTAAACGGCTTCCCAACACCGCGCGGTTGTGGATGGCCCGCTCGGTCCACAAGCCGCTCCAGGTGCGCTTCAGGTGTTGCAGCAAGGCGTCTTCCCCGCGGATGAACAGGAAGGTTTCGAATTCTCCGGCGCGGGCGGCGATCTCCGCGTCTTCTTCCCGGGCGGAAGAGCGAATGGCCACGAACGGCTCTTCACCGGCTTCCGAACCGGGGGGAGATTCCGCGCGGCTGAGCGCCCCGATCCGGCGATACCCGGCAACTACTTCTTCGGCCAGTTTCGGAGGCAGGTTTATCCGCTCCCACAAGCCGCGAATGCGCAGCGATTTCTGGGCGTTGCTCAGCTCCGGGCGCGCCAGGATCGCTTCGATAGCTTCCCGCAGGGTCGCCGCTCCCGCGGGAACTTCCACAGTCGCGGGAAGCGCCTGCTCGATAGAAGCTTCGAGTACTTCCCGAAACGCGTGGTCCGCGACCACAAACCAGGAGGGAACCAGCCCCGGCCCGGTTAGACGCTCCAATTCCGCTAAGTTGGCGGCTTTCCAGCCGATCAAGGGAAACAATTCCAGCCCGCACTCGGAGGGGGCGAGCAGATAGCTCCCCGCGAGGGTTTCCCTAACTTCGGCATCGGAAACGGCCAGGCGGCGGTGTTGCTCTTGAAACTGTTTTCTGGCTTTTTCGGGGGTATCTAACAGCTCATCGATCCTTTCCAGTTGGCGCAGGAGATGGCGCCGGCGGGCGTCTTCCCCGGCCCGCCCCGGCAATTTCGAGATTTTGGGGGCAATTTCCCGGCGCATCTCCTCCAGGCGCTCCCGCGCCATCCGGTCAATTTCGGCAACCTCTTCATCTCCCGGGGAGGGCGCGGGAATCCCGCACCCGGCCAGGGACGCCGCCGCTCCCTGCCGCGCCCGCTGCAGGCGCAGCAAATCCAGCCGTAAAATCAAAATTTCCCATAAATCCGGAGAACCGGGAATCTGCGCCAGGGCTTTTTTGCGGCGCACCCGGTAACGGCGCTCCAATTCCCCGGTCAGGCGCAACAGGTGGTCCCGCGCCGCCTGCCCGACCCGGTGATTGTTCAACACCAGGCTTAACAGGTGAACGATTTCATCCCGGTTCCCTTCATGGGGAGCCAGGCGTTCGCCTGACAGTAGTTCGCGGACCGCGTGGCAGGTGAGCACCGGGTCGGCTAAGCGCAGCAGAATCTTTTCGATCTGGTGGCGCGCCCGCAAGCGCCGCCCGCGGAAGGAGAGAATTTCCGGCCCCGCGGTCGCCCGGGATAAGAGATAATTCGCTTTGGCGAATTGGCGGAACCCTTCATGGAGGGAAAGAGCGTCGCGATCCTGCCCTAACACTTGCATGGTTCCCTCCCCGGCGTCCACCACCACCAGGTCTCCCTCCCGCAGCACGTGCTCGCGCTCGCGCAAATCTTCTCGAATCCATACCCGCAATCCCTGCGTCTCCCGTTCCTCTTCCCGGTATTCCAGGGTGTGGTAGCGCAGAATCGGGGTTCCGTCGTTCTCTTGCTGCCACTCCCCGGAAATGATCAGCGCCGGTTTATGGAACTGGGCGGCGATCAATCCCGCGTGGCTGAGGATGCCCCCGCCGGTGGAAACGATGGCCGCGGCGTGGTAGAGAAAGGTGTTGTCCTCCGGGCGCACCGAGGCCGC
>WYBG01000615.1 GCA_011526015.1 Deltaproteobacteria bacterium
GGAGCAGGTCGCTCAACGCCATTTCCAAAAACAATTTCAGCGCTTTCGGCTCTTGCCTGCCCCGGTTTTTCAAGATTTCATCCAGGCGCTGGAGTTTTTCCTCGTCCAGGTTAAGGGTTTCCTGCAAATCGCGGCTGAAATTTTCCTCCAATTCGGTGATTTGTCGCAGGGATAACTCATCCCCCCGGCGGTTGCGGGGAATTTGCAGGTAGAGATAACGCCCCAGGATTCCGCTGCTGGCCACCGCCACCATAGACCAGAAACTGACCGCCACCAGCCCCTGCACTTTAAAAGAGGTATGAAGAATGATAAACAGCGGCCCCATAATCCCAAAGTAGATGTGAATATCCAGCCAGCGGCTTAAGGCGCCCCAGTCTCCGAACAGGCGGGTGCGTTTGCGCAGGGAATAGAGCAGCATGAAGAGCATCATGGTGGAGCCGAGGATACCGAAGCCGTGTCCCCGGAATCCCGCCGGGCGCAGTTCCCGGTAGGATTCATGGCGGGGGCGTTCCTGGTAGGCGGTGCGGTAATAATTTGACCCATCGATCAGGAAAAAAATGTAAATCGCCAGCGACAGCGCGTATAAAATCTTGAGAAAAATTTTGAAGCGGTCGCGTTCTTTTACTGCGCTTGCCTGCTGAGCCAGCGTCGCAGCACTGAAATTTGCCAATGTCGCTCTCCAGAAGCCATCACCCTGGGCATTATTTGCGCAGCTGATCTCGATTCTGCACAGGAGCCTCGCCCAAAACGAGACTTCGGCTAATCGTTTTTTCGACCCGAAGGCCGGGGATTTTCCGGGAAATTGCAAGCTCCCTGCCCTATTCCGCTAATTCCGCTGCCTGGTAAAATGGCGCTGGAAAATTTCCCATTCAGCAAATAATTTGCCACTAAGAAGCGACGTTATTGAAATCCATCCCCTAACCCGCCAAACCGGCGGTTGATGCAGTTAGTTTGAGCGCACACTTCCCGATCTCTTATTCTTTATCCAAAAGCCGGTTCAGCGCCGGGCCCAGGTGGGTGATCAAATCCCCGGCCATCAAGGCGTACACGGTCTCTTTTTCGACAATATAATCCGCGGTGTAACCGTGCACGAAGCTGGCGGTATAGGCGGCTTCATCGGGGTCATATCCCTGGGCCAGCAGCCCGGCGATGAAACCGGTGAGCACGTCGCCGGTGCCGCCGCTGGCCAGCCCGGAATTGCCGGTGGGATTCAAATAGATCCGCCGGTCCGGCATGGCCACCAGGGTCGGCGCGCCTTTCAGCAGCAGCGTTAAACCGTGCTTCCGGGCAAAATCCTGGGCCAGCTCGATGCGGTTGGTTGCTAAAGATTCTTTAGATTCCCCGGGAAGAAAGCGCCGGAATTCGCCTAAGTGGGGGGTGAATATCCAGTGGGCGTGGTGGTTTCCGTTGAGGATCGCCGGGTGATTGGCGAGAGCGAAAAGAGCGTCGGCGTCGATTACGGTGGGTTTTTTGAAAATTTTCAGAATGGCGATGATGGTTTCCTGCACTTCCTCGCTGCGCCCCAGCCCCGGCCCGATCGCCAGCACGTCCGCCCATTCTAAAAGTTCTTGTATGGAGGGGAGGCTTGCTGCGCCAATGGTCAGTTCCCCGGTCTCCGGCAGGGGGCGGGTTATCACCTCGGTCAACTTTTGCTCCATGATCGCGTTCAAGCTCTCCGGAATCCCCAGGACCGCCAGCCCCGCGCCGATTTTCAGCGCCGCCTGGGCGGTTAGCGCCGCCGCCCCGGTGTAACCTTTGGAGCCTGCCAGCACCGCCACCTTCCCGACTTCGTATTTGTTGGCGTCCGGGTAGCGGAAGGGCAGCACGATATCTTCCTCGTCGAGCATATCCACTTTCACGTCGTCTTTGTGGAGCACAAAGGGAGGAATGCCGATGTCGGCGATGTATAATTCGCCCACGTAATTTTTGGCGGGGTAGAGCGCGTGGCAGCGCTTGGGCAGGGCCATGGTCACGGTAATATCCGCCCGGATGGCGCTCCCGGCCACTTCCCCGGTGCTGGCGTCCAGCCCGGAAGGAAGGTCGATGGCCACCACGGTGGTTTCCAGGTTCTTGTTGATAAAATCGATCACTTCTCTAGCAAATCCTTGCACCGCGCCTTTGATGCCGGTTCCCAACAAGGCGTCCACCAGAATATCCGGCGGTTCATTTTCCAGTTCCCGAATGTCGTCGAGCGCGGTAACGAACTCTATGGGCAGGTTCATGTTCTTCAGAATATTGTAATTGGTGAGAGCGTCGCCGGCGATCTGCGCTTCTTCCACGATGCAGAATACCCGCACGTAAACCCCTTCATTCCAGAGGTGGCGGGCGACCACGAAACCGTCTCCTCCGTTGTTGCCCTTGCCGCAAAAAATATATACCAGCGGGTCGGTCACCTCATTCAGTTTTTGCCGGATTACCCGGAAGGCGGCCTGCCCGGCGTTTTCCATCAGGATCACACCCGGCACCCCGATCTCTTCAATCGTAAAACGGTCTTTCTCCCGCATCTCGTGCGCGGTAACTACCTTGATCATTATTTATTCTCCAGGTTGATGATTGTCATTTGCTTTGCGTCATTAGGGGTCATTGCGTTTCGCGGCCATTTTGTATTTTTCAATCCGCAATCTGCAATCCCAAATCCGCAATTCATTCATTTTCTACCACCACCATTGCAATCGCCATGGTTCCTTCATGGGAAAGCGAAAGATGAATGCGCTTTCCCTCTAACAGTTTGGCGGTGGCGCCGTGCAAATATACCGCGGGGCGGCCCAACGCGTCGTTGACCACTTCCACATCTTTCCAGTTCATTCCCGTGCGCAAACCGGTTCCCGCAGCTTTGAATACCGCTTCCTTCACTGCAAACCGCCCGGCAAAGCACTGCGCCCGGATGGCTTTGGGCTGGCAGTAGGCAATTTCCCGGGCGGTAAACACCCGCTTCACGAACCGCTCCCCGTGACGCTGGATCAGTTCCTGAATCCGCTCCACCTGGGTAATGTCAACGCCGACGGAATAGATGCTCATAATAAAGTGAACTAAAGTGACTGAAGTGACCAAAGTGAGCTAAAGTGACTGAAGCGAGCAGGTTTTTAACTTTAGCGCACTTCAGGCACTTTTAACTTTAGTCACTTCCCGGAAGAATATAGTAAAGGGGGGAAGGAGAATCCAAAGGGATTCATGTTTCTTCAATTCTGGAAAGAACCTGGTGCATACTGTCGAAAATCCATCAGCAGTTAGAAAAAACCGAATTACTTTTAAAAATGCCTTGATTTCAGGGAGGGTGAGCCATAAATTTTTGCGTTTCAAAAGAGGGCCCATAGCTCAGTTGGTTAGAGCAGCCGACTCATAATCGGCTGGTCCCAGGTTCGAGCCCTGGTGGGCCCACTTATTTTAAGGAGAAACCAAATTGAGGTTTTGTTTATACATCGGTTTGCTTTGTCATAAACATAGTAACAAAGTAAAAGGTGCATCCGGAATTCGAGTGCACCTTTTTCATTTTCAGGTATGGCGGGCGGATTCCCATAAATAGAGGAGTAGAAACCTTGAAAACACTGTTAGCGAATTTCCTGAAGCTGCAAGAGGTTGATAACCGGCTGAATGTGTTGAAATTGCAAAAGGGTGATTTGCCGATGATGATTCAACAATTGGAGGAAGACTTAAGCGAGAGGCGCTCCCGCTTAGCCGGATTCGAACAAAAGATCACCAAATTGCAAAACGACCGCCGGATGTTCGAGAAAGAGGTTGAGGCGAGCAAGGGGCAGTTGAAAAAGAATGAAGAGAAACTTTACCACGTGCAGAACAATAAGGAGTACGACGCCATCTCTCTGGAAATCGATACCAGGAAGGTCGAAATAGAAAACCTGGAAAATAAAATTATCCAGACCCTGGAAGATGAAGAGGAATTGAAAAAAGAAAGCAGCGCGATAGGGGAAGAAATCTCCGGCTTCGAAAATCAGCTCGAAGAAAATCAAAAAGAACTGGAAGATATAAACCAGCAGACCCGGGAAGAGGAAGCCCGCCTGCTCCAGGAGCGGGAAAAAGTCGCCCGGCAGATCGAGGATCGCTATCTCCGCCTGTACGAACGGATTCGCCAGGCGAAAGACGGCCTGGCAGTGGTGCCGATCAACCGCTCCTCTTGCGGGGGGTGCTTTTCCGCCATTCCTCCCCAGCGAATCGTGGAAATTCGAGAAGCCGGGAGGTTGCACACCTGCGAGTATTGCGGCCGCATCCTGGTATGGACGGAGCGGTAATATATTCATTAAGGGATAAAGGTTGAAGGATAAAGGATAAGTAAGGCATTTAAAAGCGAGTATTTGAATTTGATAGAAAATGCAACTTTTCCCAGCGGGATGGCATTGCCACAACCTTTAACGGTATAGTTGCGTGCCGAGGCGGCTGGAGTGAACTAAAAGTAGAAAAAGGAAGTTAACTCGCCGTGCAGAGCTAAGCTAATTAACATCGGGCGACTTTAGTTCACTTTAGGCACTTAAAAAAGGGTATTTAAGGCGAATCAGGCGGTCGCTGCGGCGCCGGCTGCCCGGCGCCGGGGAGGAAAGTCCGAACTCCGCAGAGCAGGATGCCCGGAGAGAATCCGGGACTCGCGACGCGCAAGCGCCGCGGGATGGAAAGTGTCACAGAAACCATACCGCCGCGATCCCGCTCAGCCGGGATCGGGGTAAGGGTGAAAAGGCGGGGTAAGAGCCCACCGGCCGGTCTCGCAGCCGAGATTTTTCCTTTCGGAAAAAGTGGCAACACCCGGGCCGGATAAACCCCATCCGGAGCAAGGCCAAATAGGGGAGAATTTTCCACGGAAAAACGAGGTTGCTCGCTTCGTTCCCCCCGGCGCGACCGTGCCGGGGAGTGAACTCCCGGGTAGGCCGCATAGATAAATGGCCGCCGCTCCCCGTTTCCCGGGGAGAACAGAATTCGGCTTATCGATTTGCCTTAAATACCCTTTTATAAGTGACTAAAGTGAGCTAAAGTGACTAAAGTGA
>WYBG01000013.1 GCA_011526015.1 Deltaproteobacteria bacterium
ATTTAAACCGCGAAAGTACGCGAATAAACGCAAATGACTATGGGATCGAGACCAGCCTAAATTAGCGTCCATTCGCGTCAATTCGCGGTTAGACCGAGTGCCCGTTATTAGAACTAGCACTACAGGTAATGTAATGTTTGCAATCCGGGATCTGTGAACAAAACCCGGTTCCGAAGCCATTTTTTAATCACAGGAGATTAACGATGAGAGTTATGAGCAATCTATTCGGGCGTTCGCCTTTCTCTCCCTTGCAATCCCACATGGAAAAAGTGAATGCGTGTATCAGCAAACTAAAGCCACTGTATGACGCCTATATTGATAAAGATTATGACCGCATGGAGCAATTGGCGCAGGAAATCTCCGGGTTGGAACATGCCGCCGACCTCACCAAAAACGAAATCCGTAACAACCTGCCCAAGGGCATTCTCCTGGCCGTCAACCGCGGCGACCTCCTGGAAATCCTTTCCTTGCAGGATACCCTGGCGGACAGGGCCGAGGATATAGGCGTCTTAATGACCCTCAGAAAACTAAAAGCGCTGAAGGGCCTGTCCGAAGACATCAAAGTATTTCTGGAAAAGAATATCGAGGCGGTTCATCACGTTCACCGCATCATTCAGGAAATCGATGAGTTGGTGGAAAGCTCTTTTAGCGGCAAGGAAGCGGAAAAAGTCGGTAAAATGGTGGAACATGCCGCCTTTTTGGAACACGAAGCGGATTTGTTGCAACGGGCGCTGCTTAAAAAATTATATAATATGGAGGAAACTCTTCCGTATCCCAGCTTCATTTTATGGATCAATATCCTGCAGGCGATCGCATCGCTATCCAATAACTCCGAAAAACTCGCCAACCGGGTTCGCATGCTTCTGGACGTCAAATAAAGTTCGCCGGAACCGGATGCGCTTAACCATGCCGAAAATCCTGATTATTATAAATTCATACGCAACTTAAACCGTAAAGGGGTTTTATGGGTGTAGAACAGGTTCTGATGATCGTGGCGTTGGCGTGCGGGTTCTATATGGCCTGGAGTATCGGGGCGAATGACGTGGCAAACGCGATGGGAACCTCGGTGGGCTCCGGCGCTCTAACCATCAAGAAAGCGCTGATCGTCGCCGGAGTATTGGAATTTGCCGGGGCTTTGCTGGTGGGCAGCCATGTTTCCGAAACTGTTCGCAGTGGAATTATCAGCACGGATTTGCCGGAGTTTCAGGAAAATCCCATGATCCTGGTGTATGGAATGACCGCTTCTTTGTTATCCGCGGCGATCTGGCTGCAAATCGCTTCCTACCTCGGTTGGCCGGTATCCACCACTCACTCGGTTGTGGGAGCGGTGCTGGGCTTCGGGATTGTGGTAGGGGGAACGGAGGCGGCAAACTGGTCGGAGGTTTCCTCGATTGTCTCCAGTTGGATTATCTCGCCGGTGCTGAGCGGCTCGGTCGCTTTCGCGCTCTTTTCGATTTTGCGCCGGATCATCTACGATACCGATGACGCCGTTGCCGCCGCCCAAAAAGTGACCCCCTACCTGGTCTTCATTGTTTTTCTGGTATTGACCTTAAGCACGGTATTCAAGGGACTCAAAAACCTGAACCTGAACCTGGAATTTTGGGAAGCTGCCCTGCTGGGGACCGCCATCGGCCTGTTGGCGGCGCTCATCAGCGCTTTACTGGTGCGGCGGATACAACCGGTTCAAGTGGAAGAAAGAGTATTGATAAGACAACCGTTGGCCGTGGAAAAAAATCTCAGCAAAGTTCTGATCCGGCTAAACAAGGCCGCCAGCGCCGCCTCCGGGGAAATCAAGGAGCGGTTGGACGGCATGATCAACGACCTGGAAGCCACCCGCAAAGAAGTGGAGAAGGGAATGGAAGTGGAGCGGGGCAGCGGGGAGTACAAAACCGTTCAGCGGATTTTTGTGTATTTGCAAATCATGAGCGCCGCTTTTGTGGCGTTTGCGCACGGCGCTAACGACGTTGCGAACGCGATCGGCCCGCTCGCCGCAGTAATCGCCATCGTGCAATCCGGGCAGGTGGTTTTGAAAACCGCCGTTCCGGTCTGGCTGCTGGGCCTGGGCGGGGTGGGGATCGTACTGGGACTGGCCACCTGGGGCTGGCGGGTAATGCTGACCATCGGTAAAAAAATCACCGAACTCACCCCCACCCGGGGATTCACCGCGGAATTTTCTGCGGCCTTGACCATCCTGTTCGCTTCCAAGCTGGGGCTTCCCATCAGCACCACTCACACCCTGGTAGGGGCGGTGTTGGGAGTGGGCCTGGCCCGCGGCATTGGCGCTCTAAACCTGCGGGTGGTGCTGGATATCGTCATTTCCTGGGTGATTACTGTGCCGGTGGGGGCCATCGGGGCGATCATTTTCTTCTACATTTTAAGAGCTGTTTTCGGCGGATAAGCTCCGGCTCTCATCACTTTTCTGCTGGAAATTGATCATAACCAGATTCAGCAGGCGGCCTGCGCGCCTCGAATCTGGTTTTTTTGTGAACCGCCCGTTTCTAAAGACGCTCCTGCTTTAACCGGTTGACTTTGCCCGGAAAGCAGGTTTAAATTCACCTTCCCTGTTCGATCCCGCGATCCGGTTGCAACAATTTCAGAGTGCAAGCGCCGTTTCGTAAATACAAGACCCTTTACCACGGTTTTTTGATGAAAACGTCAACCCGAATTCTTTATATCGACCATGATGATAAGCAGCGCAGCCGCCTGGAAAAGGGGTTGCGAAAAAAAGGATACACGGTGTTTTCCGCCGTTTCCGGCTGCGGCGGCCTGGAGATGTTGAAAATCAGGCCGGTGGAGCTGGCGCTCTGCCGCTTCACCCTGCCGGATATGGATGGCCTGGAATTGCTCCCCGGCTTGCGGGCGCAGCAGCCCGGTCTTTCCTGCATTTTCCTGGGCGCGGGGGAGCCGCTTCCCCGGGTGGTGGAAGCCATGAAACAGGGAGCGGCAGACTTTTTAGCGGAACCGCTGCGGCTCGATGCCGTTGCGAAGGCGGTTGAGCAGGCGCTGGTTCCGGCGTCGCCAAAACCGGAATCCGGCGCTGCGGGAGCGGGCCGGGAATACATCCGGCAATTGGAAGCGAAACTGAAAGAGTGGGAGCAGAAGGCCTTTTCCCTGGGCATGGCCAATGTGGACATGCTGGCGATTCAAGAACAATTAGAAGAAAAAAATCTACAAATGGAAAGGCTGCTGGCAGAGCTTTCCCGCCGCACCGATGAGCTTCAGGCGATTCTGGATGCTTCTCCCGCGGCAATCGTCATGGTCGATCCGCAAAACCGCATCACCGCCGCCAACCAGCGGATTTTCGACTTCTTCGGATTGAAAAGAGAGACTGTGCTGCACCGCAGCTTTGATTTTTTCCTGAAAAGGATCGCCCCGTGTTTTGAAGATTTCAGCCTCTTCCAGCCGCACACCGGGGAGATCGAACAGTTTTGCCGCGACTGCGACCCGCAGAACATTAACATCCGCGATCTCTACTCCCTGGCCATGACCATAAACAGACCCCGCTCGCGGATCGTGGTGCCCTTTCCCGCCAGCGTTAAAGACCGCGACGGCCAGGAACTCGGCAAAATCTGGATTTTTGAAGACGTGACTGCGTTGAAACGCGCCGATGAATTGCTGCGAACCATCGTCGAGGCCTCCCCGATCCCGATCATCGTCAGCCGCTTTAGCGACGGCAAAATCCTTTTTGCCAACGAACCGGTGGCGGAAATCCTGGGGAAGAGCGTTCCGGAGATTACCGGCATGTCCACCCCGGATTTTTACTTCGATTTGGAAGACCGCAAAATAGTACTGGAAAAGCTGCAAACCCGGGGATTCGTGCGCGACCACGAGGTGCGCGTCAAAACCGCCAACGGCGAGGCGCTCTGGATGATTTTTTCCCTGGTCGTTACGGAATTGAACGGGGAGAAAGTGATCATCGGGGCGTTTTATGACATCAATGCTCGCCGCCAGGCGGAAGAAGCCCTGCGGGAGAGCGAAGAACGGTTCCGCCAGCTTACCGAAAATATCCATGAAGCCTTCTGGATGTACGACGTGAAAACCGGCAAACCCATCTACCTCAGCCCGGCGTTCGAGTCCGTTACCGGCCTGAAGCGGGAAGCGCTGGCGGAAAGTTTCGGGACGGTGGCCAGTATCATTCATCCGGAGGATTTGCAAAGGGTGATGGCGGCCGTGCCGGAAAAATTCAAGAGCGAATATGGCCTGGAATACCGCATCATCCGCCCCGACGGGCAGGTGCGCTGGATTGCGGAACGCGCCTTTCCCATCCGCAATCCCGCCGGCGAGGTGTATCGTATCTGCGGAGTGGGCGCGGATATTACCGAACGCAAGCTGGCCACCGAGGCCTTGAAACAGGAGCGCAATTTTGTCTCCGCGGTGCTGGATACCGCCGGCGCCCTGGTAATCGTGCTGGATACCGCCGGCCGGGTGGTGCGCTTCAACCGCGCCTGCGAGCAAGTGACCGGCTATAAAGCGGCGGAAGTGATCGGAAAATATTTTTGGGATTACTTCATCGTTGCGGATGAGATCGAAATGGTGCGCGGGGAATTCGAGAAGCTGCGCTCCGGCCATTTTCCCAGCGAATTGGAGAACTGCTGGCTGACCCGGGAAGGCAAGCATCGCCTGATTTCCTGGTCCAATACCGCGCTGTTAGATGATTCCGGCAACGTGGAGTACATCATTGCCACGGGCATCGACATTACCGAGCGCAAACAGGCGGAGGAGAACCTGCGCCTGTACCGCAAAATTTTTATGAATTCCAAAGACCCCATCGCGGTGCTGGATATCCAGGGGCGTATTTTAGAGGTAAATCCTGCCGCGGAAAAATTGTACGGCTACCGGGAAGCGGAGCTAAAAGGAAATACCACCGCGCTGATCTTAGGCGAGGAAGCATTCAAACGCCTGGTCAATGAGCTGCCCTTGAAGGGAGATTACGCCATCCGCCGGGAGATTGCCACTCAAACCCGGAACGGCAGCGAGCTGATCCTGGAGCTTTCCGCGTTTCCCATTCTGAACGATAAACAGGAAATTATCTACCGGGTCGGTTTTGCCCGGGATATTACCAAACGGAAAAAAGCGGAAGCCGCCCTGCGCAAAGCCCACGACGAGTTGGAAATCCGGGTGCAGGAGCGCACTGCGGAGTTAGCAGCCGTGAACGAGACCCTCCGCGCCAGCGAGGCGCGCAACACCGCCCTGCTGGACGCCATCCCGGACCTGATGTTCCGCCTGGGCCGCGAGGGCATTTATCTGGACTACAAAGCTCCCCGCGACAGCGACCTGGCGGTTCCCCCGGAAGAAGTGATCGGGAAAACCGTGTTCCAGACCCTGCCCCCGGAGCTAGCCCGGGAGACCCTGCAAAACCTGGAGCGCGTTTTGCAAAGCGGCGAAGCCCTGAGCATGGAGTACGAGCTTCCCCATGATGAACACCTGCACTATTTTGAGGCCCGCTTAGTGGTAAGCGGGAAAGACGAAGTTTTGGCGATTGTGCGGGATATTACCGAACGCAAGCACGCGGAAGAGGCGCTGCGCAAAGCCCACGAAGAGCTGGAACAACGGGTAGAGGAGCGCACCGCCGACCTGGCCCGCGCCAACCGGGAACTGCGGGAAACCCAGTTACAGTTGATCCAGTCCGAGAAAATGGCCGCGCTGGGTACTTTAGTAGCCGGGGTAGCCCACGAAATAAACACCCCGGTGGGGGCCATCAACAGCATGCACGATACCTTGGTGCGGGCGATGGCGCAATTAAAGAAGCGTATGAGCGAGCGTTTCCCGGAGGATATTTCCACGGATCCGAAGCTGGCCGCGGCCTTCAAAGTGATCGAAGACGCCAACCGGGTGATTGCCACCGGCAGCGGACGGGTAACCAACATCGTCCGGCGCCTGCGCAGCTTCGCCCGCCTGGATGAAGCGGAACTGAAAGAGGCCGACATTCACGAAGGACTTGAAGATACCCTGGTGCTCATTCACCACGAGATCAAGCATAACATTCAATTGATCAAAAATTACGGGGAAATCCCCCCGGTTCGCTGCTATCCCGGCAGGTTGAACCAGGTTTTTCTGAATCTGTTGATCAACGCCAAACAGGCACTGCAAGGGCGGGAAAACGGAACCATTACCATCACTACCTGGCATCAGGATGGCAACGTGCACGTCAGCATCGCCGATAACGGGGTGGGTATTCCCCCCAAAAACCTCAGCCGGATTTTCGATCCCGGGTTTACCACCAAAGGGGTGGGGGTAGGAACCGGCCTGGGGTTATCGATTGTCTATCGCATCATCAAAGAAGACCACCGGGGAGAGATCACCGTGCAGAGCAAGGTAGGGGAGGGGACCGTGTTTACGGTGAGTATTCCGGATGGTTTGGGGGAGGGGTAGGAATCACTGCTTTGAAATTAAGCATTCACTATTCCGTATTCACTATTCTGCATTCTCTGCGGTTTATATAGTGATGTGTTAAAATCACCACGTAAAGCCCATGTGGAGGCGAGCGTTGAGCAAATAAAAATGGCTTGTTTTTCAGACTCTGCCGCTATATATTTGTGCCGCTTTTTGACGAGGTTATACTTATACGGGGTCGTAGTTCAGTTGGTTAGAACGCCGGCCTGTCACGCCGGAGGTCGCGAGTTCGAGTCTCGTCGGCCCCGCCCGAACAAAAAAGGGGATCGTTTTGATTCCCTTTTTTGTTTTTCATCCTCCTCATTGTTCTCTAACTAAATCCACCTCCTTCCACTGCCCGGATTTCTCAACCCGTAATGTTTTGATCTCCTGTTGTTTCAGCATAAGCGTGATTTTTAGACTGGGTTGGTAAAATTGAATCTCTGCGGCGGTTTCCCGCCCGCCGGTCTCTTGCAGGCGCAGAATCAGCGCCTTGCCGTCATGGGAGCGCTTGCAGGCCAGCAAGCGGATGTTGGATGGCGTGATGGAGAGGATCTCTTTCCTTCCTTCAAATGCGGCTTCAAAGGGGGCGGGATCTCTCTCGAACGAACCCACCGGCAGGTGCGCCAGCGCCGGCGGGGGCGCGTTCAGCCAGTCGGCCAGCCCGGAAACCGACTGCCGCACGGTCTCCGCATCGCCGGCGGTGACTAACAGGCGGATGTCGTGAACCCCCTGGTCCATGTATTTCCGGTATGGGTAATTGATCAGCTTCATTCCCTGCTCGTTACAGTAGGCGGCGCTGCGCAATACCGACAG
>WYBG01000616.1 GCA_011526015.1 Deltaproteobacteria bacterium
GCGCTGTCGAACTCCGGGAAACGTTCTTTAATGACGGCATATATCTCGGTGGATAAAATATCGGTTCGGCGGTCATCCGGCTTAATGTACGGGACCTTACTCATATCTACTTTCTCAGCCCCGGCGTAGTAATCAAAGCGCCCGTCCAATTCCGCAGCGCGAAAGGCGATAAATACCATGACATGCACTTTATCGATGTGTTTCTGCGCCCAATCTACCAGATCCGGAATATATTGAAGGGTATCCCCATAAACGGTGGAGTTAAACGCGCAGGAAAACCCCCCGATTTCGTGCAACATCTCCGCAAAGTGTTCCCGCAGCTCGCACAATTCCAGCTCCGTTTTGTTTTTCCAGTGCGGCCGGTGTTGTTTGCTGTCCACGTGAAGGGTAAATCCTTTTGCGCCGGCGGCCTTCAATTCTTTTAACAATTCTTTTGTGAGCGCCACGCCATTGGTGTTCAGGATCGGTTTTAAGCCCTCTTCGGCAACCATACGAACAACTTCGACGATCTCCGGGTGAATGAGGGGATCCCCCCCGGCGATAGACACGCCGTCGGTGCGGCGGTATTTTTTGAAAACCGCCAGTTCTTCCTTGATTCTTTCCAAAGATTTGTGCCCGCGCGGATCGTTAATGCGGTAACACCCTTCGCAGTAGATATTGCATTTCCAGGTCGGCTCCAGCCAGGAAATGGCGTTATCGGTTAAATTCCAGGGCAGGCGGTAATAATTTTGCGGGTCTAAGTGGGCTTCCATCAGGCTCTCCTCTCGTTTTTTGGGTATTGGTAGAGACGTTGCATGCAACGTCTCTACGTTTATGTAATGAACCAATTCTATTCGAAGCCCTTTAAAGATTCAGAATCAATTTCCCAACCGTTTTCCCGGATTGCAGGTCGCGGTGGGCGCGGGAGACTTCCTTAAAAGGATAAACCGTAACCTTCGGCACCCGGATTTTCCCTTCCGTGAACCAGGAATAGAGTGAGCGCATTGCTATTTCCAGCAAATCGCCCCGGTCAAATAAAAAAGAGAGATTAAAGGAAGTTAGGCTGCGATTGGTATTGTGAAGATCGATGGGGTGGAACCGGGGCGTGCGCAGGTAACTGTAAATCAGTTTCAGGTGGTTGAGGATGCTGTTCTTTCTGGTAAACATCGCATGGTAACCGTAGGAAATCAGTTTCCCGGTCGGCCTCAAATGCCTATATCCTTCCCGGAGGGTGGTAACGCCGTTTCCGTCTAAAACCGCGTCCAGGCCTTGCGGGGCATATTTTTCTACCATTTGCCACAAGTTCTCTTTGCTTTTATCAATCACCCAGTCGGCGCCCAGCTCTTTCGCCTCTTCCACTTTATGGGAGCTTCCCACCACTCCGATGGTGCGCCAATCGCCTAATTTGGCAAGTTGCAGCAATGCGCTGCCCACCCCGCCGGCTGCGGAGTGGATCAGGATGGTAGATCCCGGGAAAATATGCACCAGCATATACAGCGCATAATACGCGGTCAGGTAAATGACCGGGAATCCCGCGGCTTCTTCAAAGGAAATATGATCGGGGAGAAAATATACCTGGGGGCGGGGGACTGCCACCTGGCTGGCATAGGAGTCAAAGCGGCTGACGCCGAACACGCGCGTTCCCGCCGGCAAGTCGTCCACATTTTTTCCAACGGAGGATACGGTACCGGAAAACTCAAAACCGGGGGTAATGGGCCAGCCCACGTATTCCTTGGCAGAGGCGTAATAACCCATGCGCACCACGCAGTCGGCGTAATTGACCCCGATGCTTTTGGTTTGAACCACTACCTGATTTTCGCCGGGAAGGGGATCCGGGAAGGTTTCGAATTGTAAGCGCTTAAATCCGCCGGGGCGATGTATGACAATCTTTTCCATTACTGCCTGAGTCGTCAAATTCAACCAGAATAGTAACCCAGCATTAGCTGCTTGTTCTTACATCATCTAAAATAATTGGGTGAATATAAACAGCGGATATGAGAAATACCATAACTCCAATTTTATTTTATTTGCGAAAATTTGCCGGGGAGCGTACTTTCTGAACGATTCGCAAGGGTTTTGAATTTCTTATCGGTCTCTTTCCCCTGGTGCGCGCGGTTTGGTTCCCCTTCAGAGACTGTAAGCGCATGATACCGAGGCGGAAAATTTACCCGGAGCCGCTTCCGTTTTAAAGAGAGTCTTTTTCACGATCAAAAAATACGAATCTTCGTGAAACCCATCTATCTCGATTATAACGCCACCACCCCCATCGATCCCGAAGTTGCCGCAGCGATGCGCCCCTTTTTAGAAGAGCATTTCGGCAACCCCTCCAGCGCTCACTGGTACGGCGCCCAGGCCAAAAAAGCCCTGGAGAATGCCCGCCGCCAGGTAGCGCAGTTGTTGAATAGCCAGCCGGAAGAGATCATTTTTACCAGCGGCGGCAGCGAATCGAACAACCTGGCGATCAAAGGCGAGGCGTTTGCCTATCGCAACAAGGGTAATCATATTATTACCTCCCAAATCGAACATCCCGC
>WYBG01000617.1 GCA_011526015.1 Deltaproteobacteria bacterium
CCAGGGTTCTATAGCCGGTAAATTGCTCATCTTTCTTTGCTTCCTCCAAGGGTTACCGGCTAAGTTTATTCGCACGATAAAGCGAATGCAAGACCAGCATTCAAAAAAACCTACCCTTGAAAGCCCCCTTCCAGGTGGTCGGTGAGAATCAGGAGCACTTTCAGGGCGTTGGTTCGCTGAGAGGGGGTCGCCAGGGCCGCCAGGGCGAGGGAGAGATAATTTTCCAACAACCCCTCGATGCCGCCCAATTGTTGATAAACGGTTTTGTTGAACCCGCTTTGGCCGCCGGTTTTCTGCCCGTGGATCATCCAGGCTAAAATCTGGATATCCACCGGGGAAATCAAGCCGTCTTCCCGGTTGGCCAGTTCCTGCTCCACCATTTCCGCCACAAACTTCCGGTCGAAGCTGAGGCCGGCGCTTTCCGCCAGCACCCGGAAGATTTCCGTGGTTTGCTCCGCGCTGAATTTTTCCAATTGAAAAGTATCCTGGGGGCCGAGGCTGTAGCCGAGGGCTTTTTGCAGCTCGAACATGCGATCCATAAAATCGCTGCGCAGGCAGAAGAGAATTTTCAGCGGCAGCCCCGGGCGATGGTTATACCAGCCGCTTAAAAAATGAATGAACGGCTGGCGCTGCTCCCTGCGGGGATGATGCACGAAAAACTGTTCCAACTGGTCGAAAACCAGCGCCAGGGTTTTGTTCTGCGCTGCGGCGAGTCCTTCCAGGAGGGCCAGCAGATCGGTTTCGCCGGTAGCTTCCCGCGGCGTCCCGGTCTGCTTAATCGCCGCTTCCCGGATGGTTTCCAGGGGATCGCGGTCGGTAAATTTTACATAGATGCACTGGTGGGAGGCGCTGTATTTGGGCATCATCGGCCACAGGCCGGCCTGCAGAAAAGAGGTTTTCCCGCAGCCGGATTCCCCATAAAGAATGCCCAGGCGGAAATCGGGGTCGGTAATGGCGTTCAGGCATTCCCGCAGCTTATCCCCGCGCTGCAAACGGGCAAAGATTTCCGCATCCTCAAAGGTAAACGGGCGCAACCCTTTAATGGCGCTGCGCTCCGCGGGATCGAAACCCGCCGGTTCCTTCTGCGACCGGGCGCGGATGGCGATCACCAGGGCAATCAAAAAGAGGATGGCGGCAATTCCCCAGAAATAAAAAGTATAACCCGGCGGCAGTTGGTCAATCCCAACGGCTTTGGCGATGGTTGGCAATAACCCCGGATTAAACACGACCAGGAAAACAGCCAGCGCCAGCGACAGTATCCTGACCGGGTTTTTGCTCCACAGGGTTTCCGCCAGCCATTCCAAAAACGCCTGAATCCTATCGGTAGAATCTTTTATGTTATCTAAGTTATCTAAGGATGGTTCTGGCATAACGACCCCTTAAAAGAAAAATCAAGTTCTGCTCATTAAGGAAAATAGACGCTATTATTCCCTATCGTAAAAAATTCTCGAACTAATTCCCGGTTTCTTTAATATATTTGGAGGTGAATAAACAACTATCGGCGAGGGTATTTATGTTTTCCGATTACAAAATTGGCCCGCAGGCCATGGAATTTTTCCAGATGGGATACCAATCGCAAATGGAAGGGCGGCTGGAAGAGGCGGTGTATTATTACAAAAAATCCCTGGAAATTGTTGAATTAGCGAAATAGCGATCAGCGATCAGCTATCAGCAATAAAAGCTGAACGCTGACAGTTGATGGCTGATCGCTTTTTTTCAATCCGCCATCCCCTCATCCTGCAGATAGGTGGATTCCAGCAAATCCCCTTCCGCGGCTTCATGGGATTCGATCAGGGCAAAAAATTCCCCGATACGGGCGCGAAGTTGGTCGAGCTTCAGATCGTTTTTCTCTTCCAGGTTTTTCAAATCCTCCAACATCCCGTCCAAATCGATGACCATCCGGCGATGTTCGGTCTCTAACTTCTTCACCGCGTCCAGATTGTGCGGCGCGATCCGCACCACATCGCTCATAAATCCCCCTTCTTCCTCGAGGTCGAAATGGCGCTGCAGGCCGGTTTTGAAATCCCGCAGCAGCCAGAGCAGGTCTAAGCGCCACTTGGCAAACCCTTCCCGGGAAACGTGCGCCTGGATCATGGTGCGAATCTTTTTCATCTCTCCTTTGATCCGCTCGTGTTCTTCCTTAATCCTCGCGGCAATTTCCGATTCTTTCAGCGGCATGGTCGATTCTCCTGGTTAGCAGAGCACAGAGCGGATGGCGCATAGAGCATAGCGCATAGATAGAACTGCTTTGCGCTCGGCAAGATTGTATTACACTTTTCCGCATGGTTCAGGAAAGTATTTGTTAATCGCAGATACCGCCTCAGGCGTGTTCTTCATCTTTGCGGCAATGCCCGGTGAAAAAACACCCGATGCAGCTAAAGCGTTTCAGCATCACGTCCTCGTCGCACCCTTCCGGGCGGGCGAAGCTATCCCGCCGCTCCCAGGCCTGGATGATGAACCAGCCGGCCATCAGCAGGAAAATTACGAATATTGTGATACTAATATGATATAGCATTGAATTGCTCTGTATTTTCCTCTCGGATAACTTGCTCTAAATTATCTTTTCCCCTCATGCGGCGGTTAGCGGTTAACATAACCATCCCATGTTTTTGAGCAAATCGCCAGACCTCTCGGTCATTACTCTTATAGGATAAACCTGCCTGGTCAAATTTTACAAATCGGAGTGAAAACACTTCTAACCACCCTTCCTCAGCCAACGTATCCCACAACAACGCCGCCTGGCCTTCAATATTATGATCCACCAGGATGGTTATCATGCTTGTTTTATTTTCGTTTTCCAGGCTTGCAGTTTCGCACGAACTTCTTCCCGTCCCGGCTTAGGAGGCATGGCTGCAATTTTAGCAAACCGTTTCCGATTGCGTTCTTCCCAATATTGCCGGATTTCTTCAGAATACTGTAAAACCTGTTGATATTCGGTCTCTACTTCATCGCGATGGTTTTCGATATACTCTATAACGTCTGCCATCTGTTGTTCGCTTAGATTTAACCAATCCCGGATCAATCTCGCCGGCCATCCAGCTTTCAAATAATCCATCACATCATAGATAGTGATCCTCGTCCCCGCGATGAATAAACCTTGATCGGTCCTTACCACGGTAGTTTGAGAATTGATAATGTCAGCCATGAGTTTCACCTCGGATTTAATCACCCCTATAACTGGTCGCTTTTGTTTATTCGTTGATCCTATTCGAATTCCATACGCCAATTTAATCAAAAAACACTAACTATCCAGTTTTTTTTGACCGGGCTACAAAAATTCGTACTCCGCGCCGTTTGTGTCTCTGGCGCTTTTTAAGCAGGCAGCAATCGATTTCGGATTCCCCGAAGGGGCAGGTCGGATTTCGGATTGGGGATTTTTTCAATCCGCAATCCGCAATCCCAAATCCACTTACACCCGGTTAAACTTCGCCGCCCGCTTGATCAGCGCCTCCAATCCCGGCTCATTGGGGTTTTTCGGCTTGCCGGGATGGATGATCTGCACCGGGCATTTTTCCGCCGCCTGAACCAGTTGTTTGAAGGTTCCCGCGCCGGCATCTTTGATATAAGCCTGCTTGTTCTCGTTATATGCGAACACGCGGTTGTTGATGTTGATGCAATCGTTGCAACTGGTGCATAGCGGGCTGTCGATATACGCTTCCTCGATGACCAGCGCCTCTTCCGCTTTTGCCGGCGCTGCCGCGGAGGCTGCCGGCGCCGGGGAGGGCGGGAGCGAGGGAACGCCCAGGGGCGCGGAGGGAATCTCTTCCCCTCTGCCCACGGCAATCAACCCGTTGATAATCCTGAAGGCGATGTCCCGGGTCAGCTCATTCATATTCTGGGAAGGTACGCCTTGCGCCGCAACGGTTTCGGTTGCCGGGCGGGTTTCATCCTGAAGCCGTTTCTGCTCCGTTTCCATCATCCGCAGCAGGTAGGAGTTATTGATTCCGGCCAATTCTTGCAGGTTTTGCCAGTGGGCGGCGATCTTTTGGGCGGCGGCGACCACCCTCCAGGCCGCCACCACGCGCCAGAGGAGGCCTTTTTCATCCACCATCCACAAAAAAGGCACTTTCTCGGCCATGTCTTCTTTCGATAGCCGGAAGTACTCGCCCAGGGGAACCATCTTTTCACTACCTGCCGCCGGGGGAACCGGGAGGAAATGCCTGGCAAAGCGGCGGTCTGCGGCCAAAAAATCCGCATAGGTAAATTCCACCGGCGCGGTTTTTTCCTGGCCCTCTGCGGTTTGGTAGAGGAAATTCATCTCCGGCCAGGCGCGGGAAGATTGCGTTGAGAGGCTTACACTGAAGCGCGAGGCCCAATCCGCTCCTTTGCCCGGATCACAGGCAAATCCCGGAAAAGCCCGGGAGCGCGCGGCGGCGGCGCTGAGTAAATAAGCGGGAAGGGAAGAATGGTCTTTAGCGCCGGCCGCGGTATAAACTGCAAAAAGCGCCGGTCCCTGGTATTGCAGCCCGTTTATGAACCCGCCGGCCAGCGCGGCAGGGTTGGAAAGGCCGCTTTGCAGCACGTAGGAATGGTTCGAATTGAGCGCCATGCGGGCCAGTTGGGCGGCCCAGAAATTCACCGGCGGCTGGTGGTCGTCGGCGAGGGGGCTTTCCGCCAGGTCGTCCACCCGGAGCAGGATTTTGATGGGAAAATCCGATCCCAGGACGTCGAGGAGCAGGCTTTTGTCCTCCGCCTTGATGTGATTGGCGGTAAAGGATACTAAAACCGGGGGGAAAAGCCCGGTTTCTTCCGGCGTCAACAGGCTGATATCGAAAGTCTCAAAAAAAGCGTCGTGTTTCTCTTCCTGGTAGCGGTTTTTCACCTCTAACCGGGCGATGCGCAGCGCTTTGAAGAACGCTACAAAGGTTTTTTGCCAGCGCCGGGCGGTCTCCAGGGCGGTTTTGGCGGAATCGGTGAGCGTATCCCCGACTGCTCGGGGGCGGCCTTTGGATTTGGCAGCCCCGCTCTCCCCGGCCAAAAACGGCCTTAGCGATTCAAGCGTGCGCAGGCTTTCCGAAATGCGCTGCTGGCGTTTCTCCGGCAGCGACTGCGCCGGCCGGCTGCGGACAAGGATGGTGGACATGGCCGAAAAATCCACTTCTTCTTCCCCGCCTTTTCCCAGGGAGGCTTTCAAGCCCTCCGCGGAGTAGGCGCGGGAAGCCCTGGCCTCGTCGGTATCCAGGGTATCTCTCAGGCGGGCGATCAGGTCATCCACTTCCCGGAGGATTTTTTCGATTTTTTTCCGCCATACCCGGCCGGCCGCCGCTTGCAGCAGCCGTTCCGGGGTCAAGGAATCGCAGGGCAACAGGATTCCATCGCCGTTCAAAGCGCTACGGGCGGCGGCAAATTGTTTGGCGATCACGTCGTCTTTTTGTTTTTGGGAGCGAGCCTCGTCGAGGATCTGGTTCGCAGCAGCTTCCCACAAATCCGTTAACCGCCCGGTTCCTTCGTTTTCCAGAAAGCGCTTGATGCGCTTTTCCAGGCGCAGCAGGTTTTGGCGGAATGATTCCCCTTCCGCGCCTTCGGGAACGGTTTTCTCGATCAGCAGGTCGAAAATCGTTCGCAGCGGGACGGCCCACGCTTCCCCGGGAGAATCAATCAGGCCCGCCTGAACGGCTTTATCGGGCAGGCAGAGCGGGTAATCGTAGCGCACCCGGGCAAGGTCGCGATAGGGATATAAAACGGCCGGGATCAAACTTTCCTGAAACGGCGCGGCGGCCTCTCCGCCGGCCCCGGCAGGGCGGGCAGCGGTGACGTAGAAGGTGCGCAAGTCCGCAAACGCCGGGGGAGTTCCGGCTTCGGGAGGCGCCGGTTCCGCGCCCGGCTCCCGTATTGTTCCGGCGGGGTCGCCCGGCGGCTCCGGCAAGGTTTCTTCCGGCAACGCCGGCGCGGAAAATGACACCGCGCCGGAATGAGTAGGCTGGCCTTCCCGGCCCTCGGCGGTTCCTTCTCCGGTTTGGCCATTCAATTTTAAAGATGTAGAAGTTTTAATTTCCGGTTGCTCAGTCTGCGCTTTCACTGCTGTCCCCTTCTTCGGTATCGGTCATACTGACGGCGAATTTGTCAAATTCCTTATCCAGGGCGGCCTGAACCATCTCCGGGGTAAAAAAGTGTTTGGGTTTGCGGATCTCATCGTAGCAGGGAACCTCCTCATTGCGATATAGGATGCCGATCGCCAGCTTGTCGGTGCGGGAGGCGTATTGCCGGGCGCGATGGATATCCGAGGGATCGTGCTCCTCCTGATTTTTATAAATCCGGGAGAGCGCTTTGCTCGGCTGAATCCCGTTCTGGTGAGTGAGCATGAGGATGTTATCCGGGTGCTGGATGAGCGGATCGAAATAAGTGGGCATGTAGTGGGGGCAGCGCTGCAAAATGCGGATGAACGCAAAACCCTTGTGGTGGTAAGCCGCGCGGATAATATCGTAGAGCACTTCCGGGAGCCACTCCACCGCCTGGGCTACAAACGAAACGTTGCTGACCCCCAGGGTGGTAACGGTGGGATTGAGGGGCTGCAAGTAAGCTCCATAAGGGGTGGTGTTGCTCTTCAAGCCCTGCGGGGAAGTGGGCGAGACCTGCTTTTTGGTCAACCCGTAAATGGCGTTGTCGTGCATCATCGCTACCATCTTCATGTTATAGCGGATGGCGTGAATCCAGTGGGCGGTGCCGATGCTGCAGCAGTCCCCGTCGCCCATGTTCACGAACACGTGCAAATCCGGGCGGCGGATTTTAATGCCCTGGGCGATGGGCAGCGCCCGCCCGTGCAGGCCGTGGAACCCGTAGGTTTTCATGTAATGGGGAAAACGGCTGGAGCAGCCGATCCCGGAAACGAACATGGTTTTCTCCGGGGGCAGCTGCTCATCGCGGCAGAGCCGCTGCACCGCGGTCAAGATGCCGTTGTCGCCGCAGCCGGAGCACCAGCGCGGCTCGTTGCCCTGGTAGTCGGTCAGGGTATAATTTTCCTTTTCCAGATCGATGAGATTGTCAA
>WYBG01000121.1 GCA_011526015.1 Deltaproteobacteria bacterium
AAATCACTAAATCACATGAACACCTGAACACAATCAAAAAAGCGGAGGAGCCATGCCAGCCATAATTACCCTGGTTATTTTGGGAATTCTGCTGATTGCCAGCGCGGTGCGGATTTTGTGGGAATACGAACGGGGGGTGATTTTCCGCCTGGGACGGTTTATTAAAGTGAAAGGGCCGGGACTGGTTTTGCTGATCCCGATTGTGGACCGGATGGTAAAAGTCAGCCTGCGCACCGTGGTGATGGACGTTCCCCCGCAGGACGTCATCACCCTGGATAACGTCTCGGTGCAGGTGAACGCGGTAGTCTATTTCCGGGTGGTGGATCCGGAGAAAGCGATCATTAAAGTGGAAGACTTCTTGTTTGCCACTTCCCAGCTTTCCCAAACCACCTTGCGCAGCATTGTGGGGCAGGTAGAATTGGATGAATTGCTGGCGCAGCGGGAAAAAATCAACAAGGAATTGCAGCGCATGATCGACAGCCACTCCGACCCCTGGGGAATCAAAGTCACCCTGGTAGAGATCAAGCAAATCGACCTGCCTATCGAGATGAAGCGCGCCATCGCCAAACAGGCGGAAGCGGAACGGGAGCGCCGCGCCAAAGTAATCCACGCGGAAGGGGAATTGCAGGCTTCTTATAAGCTGAGCGAGGCGGCCAAGGTGATCAGCGATTATCCCGTGGCGGTGCAGTTGCGTTTTCTGCAAACCCTCACGGAGGTCGCCACGGAGCACAATTCCACTACCATTTTCCCGGTGCCGATCGACCTCATTGCGCCGTTTATCAAGAAGAGCAGCGAGGAGAAAAAGTGAAACGTAAAGCGTAACTCGTAATGCGTAATGGTTGCGAGGTTTGCGTATTGCGTAGTGCGTATTCCGTTGTCTTACGCATTACGTTTTACGAGTTACGCATTACGTTTCACGCTTCACGCTAACTCAAACCACCCCGGCTGAACGGTATTCTCTGCAAACCGGTGGATTTCCGGGCGGGGGTCCTCTCCCGCGGCTACTTTTTCCAGGCAGAGGAGCAGGGTTTCCCGAAGCTCGGCAAGGGGAGTCTGGCGCTGCCCCGGATGGCTCTCTAAAAGTTGATTGCAACGTTTCAGGGCTTTATTCCATAAGTTCCGGCAGCCGGTCAGGTTCCGGTTGCGGTAATGATAGGCGCCCACGCTCAACTGGATCATCGCCTGCCAGAAGCTTCGCTGCCGGCCGGTCATCTTTTTCCAGGGGATTTCCCACTCCTCATGGGCGGCAAAGAAATCGCCTTGCCGCAAAAAATCCAGCCCTTTTTGCAGATGAACGTTCCTGGCGGAATGGTCCATAGACATTTTCTCCGGCGATTCGGTTTGATGATAGAGCCGAAAAGCGCCCGGATGCAATAAATTTTTCATGTTTGCGGCAAATTTGACGAAACTTAACCTTGTAACCGGCCCGGTGAAACCGGAAAATAACCGGCATTGGCCGCAGCCAGGGAAAGGCTGCGAATAAACGCTTCAAAAAGGGAATTCGACATGCAGCAAAAGGATCATAAAATTATTACCATCGAGAAAGAAAAAATAACCGTCGATGAGGTGTTGGATCGCAGTGCGCTGCTGGCGCGGCTCAACCATGATGTGGAGCTGCTGCAAGAACTGATCGCCTTCTTCCTGGAGGATTATCATCGCTTGATGCGTGAGATCGAGAACGCCGTCGCCGTACAGGATGCCCCGGGGCTGCGCAAAGCCGCCCATACCCTGAAAGGCTCCCTGGGCAATTTCGGGGCGCAGGACGCCGTTAACCTGGCCTATCAATTGGAAATGGGGGGATTCCGGGCCGATTTCTCCACGGTTGAAAGTGCTTATGCCGCGCTGGCCGTGGAGATGAACCGGGTTGACCAGGCGCTGCGGCTTCTGGCAGAGGAATTCGCGAACTGACATGGCGCTTCTCCGGGAATTTGCTGTTTTCCCGGGGAACACCAGAGCACTTCCCCGGCTGAGATTTTTTTTGATCTTGACACTCCTGCCCCTGAAAGTTATATTCACGCCGCTTAAAATTAAACTCAAATGAATTGCTGAGGTAAAACGCTATGTATGCGATTGTAGAAATTGCCGGTCAACAGTTTCGCGTTGAAAAGGACATGACCCTGAAAGTCCCTTTGCTGGATAAAGAAGTGGGCGATACGGTAGAATTTGACCGGGTGCTGATGGCCAATGACGGTTCGGCGGTAAAAATCGGCCAACCTTTGCTGGAAGGCGTCAAGGTGGAAGCGAAAGTACTCGATCATGGCCGCGATAAAAAGGTGGTCGTTTTCAAGAAAAAGCGCCGCAAAGGTTATAAAGTTAAAAACGGCCATCGCCAGCGTTTTAGCAAAATTCGCATCGAAAATCTTGCATTATAATATCGTCGGAGGATAGTATGGCTCATAAAAAAGGCGTAGGCAGTTCCCGGAACGGGCGCGACAGCAATGCCCAGCGGTTGGGCGTTAAAGCTTTCGGCGGGCAGGTGGTTACCGCCGGCAGTATCATTATTCGCCAGCGGGGAACCAAATGGCATCCCGGCAATAACGTGCGGCGCGCCGGGGATGATTCCTTATTTGCCGTGATCGACGGGGTGGTTAAATTTGAACGCAAGGATAAAAACCGGCAAAAGGTTAGCGTTTACCCGGTAGCTTGATACGGTTTTAACGTTGCCAAATTTTAAGGGGAATCCGCAGGGGTTCCCCTTTTTTATTTCCCCCGATTGCAAACCACCATCATCCCGCCGGGGCATTTCCGGCGTTGTTCCCCGGTCGAATGAAATTAGAAAAGGTGCTGAAATCCCGCAGCGGAATGGTTAAATTCCTCCTGCACGAGAGCGTAAAACTTCCCGGAGATTGTAAGCCGGGAGAAGTACCCACGACCCGATATTTAAAGACAGGAGGCAGCCATGCCTAAACTAACCTATTTTGGACATTCCGCTTTTTTAGTCGAAGGGAAAAATCATTCCCTGGTAATCGACCCTTTCCTGACCGGTAATCCCCTGGCGAGAACCAGACCTTCCGACCTGCGCGCAGATTACGTATTGATCACCCACGGCCACGGCGATCATTTGGGAGACGCCGTAGAAATTGCCAGGAAAAACGACGCCACGGTCATCGCCATTTATGAGATTGCCAGTTACTGCCAGGCGCAGGGGGTAAAGGCGCACGGGATGAATATCGGGGGAGGGTACAATTTCCCCTTCGGACGGGTAAAATTAACCCTCGCCCATCACAGTTCGTGCTCGCCGGACGGCGCTTATATGGGAGAGCCGGCAGGATTGCTGATCACCATGGATGGCAAAACCCTTTACCACTCCGGCGACACCGCGCTTTTCTACGATATGAAACTCATCGGGGAGATGAATACCATCGACCTGGCGTTGCTGCCCATCGGCGATAACTTTACCATGGGCATCGATGACGCGGTGAAAGCGGCGGAATTTCTCCAGGCGAAGAAATACGTGCCCATGCACTACAAAACCTTCGAGGTGATTGCTGCCAATCCCAATGAGTTCGTCGAAAAAGTCTCCCGGAAAGGCCTCCGGGCCGAGATTCTGGAAATTAACGGATCGTTGGAATATTAAGCCCGTAACGGGAGCAGGGCAGCTTTTGAACAGGCTTCCTTAATCGCTCAGAACGAGGTGCGAAATTATATTTCAGCTTGACATACTTAATGCCGAAATGTTATATTCTTGCCCGTTTTGAGAAATTTAGTGCGATTTTTCGCAGGTTTGGGGTGTAGCCAAGCGGTAAGGCACCGGGTTTTGGTCCCGGCATTTCCTAGGTTCGAATCCTAGCACCCCAGCAGTGAAGTCTAGTACAGTTAGTGGTTTTTATTTTCTGATTGGGGTGTAGCCAAGTGGTAAGGCACCAGGTTCTGGCCCTGGCATCCTGGGTTCAAATCCTAGCACCCCAGCAATTCATCATTAAGTGAGTACTGCTGGATGCAAGCAGTTTTCTGCTTGCATTTTTTTCTAATTGATTAAGGAGATGTTATGGCGACAGTAGTAATCGAGGCGCGAAAACGCGACAAATCTGGCACCCGCAACGCCAGGCAGTATCGCCGGGAAGGGCAGGTGCCGGGTGTTTTTTATATCGACGGAAAAGAAGCTGTCCAACTGCTGTTTGACGCTAAAAATTTATCCAACTTTTTGAACCATACCCGCGGCCTGGTGGAACTCGATATTGCCGGCGAGAAAGCTGCCCGCGAATGTGTGCTCAAAGAAGTGCAATACCATCCCGTTACCGATGAACCCCTGCACGTGGACTTTTTGGGCGTCAAGATGGATGAGAAAATTGAGATCCAGGTGCCCCTGGTTCTCAAGGGCACGCCGGAAGGGGTGAAGACCGGGGGAATGCTGGAGCACCTGGTTCGCCAGCTCACTATTGAATGTTTTCCCGGGTATATTCCGAATGTTCTGGAAGTGGACGTCAGCCACCTGGCGGTGGGCAAGTCCGTGCGCGTGGGGGATCTCAAATATGAAAATATTACCATATTGAACGATCCGAACGAAACCGTGGCGCTGGTCGAGTTGCCCAAAGCGGCCATCAGCGAGCTGGAAGAAATGCCCCAGGAAGCAGAGATTACCGAACCGGAAGTCATCGGCAAGGGAAAAGAGACCGAAGAGCAAGAAGATCGGGAATAACTGTTCAACTGATCTCATCACAATCGGGAATGTGTGTTGTTTGCAGTTATCGGCCTGGGGAATCCGGGGAAAGAGTATCACCAATCGAGGCATAATATCGGGTTTATGGCGGTGGATCGGGTGAATGACCGGTTCCGGGGGGACTTCAAGAAGAGTAAAGGGCTTTACCTCGTTTCCAAAATTGTAATATCCAACCTGCCGGTCTTGGTGGCAAAACCGCTTACTTATATGAAT
This sequence comes from Deltaproteobacteria bacterium, assembly GCA_011526015.1. Taxonomy (GTDB): domain Bacteria; phylum Calditrichota; class Calditrichia; order RBG-13-44-9; family J075; genus JABWBP01. The sequence goes on from WYBG01000121.1 coordinate 4,874, forward strand.
TTAAGCGGGCAGGCCGCCCGGCACCTGCTGGATTATTTCAGGATTAGCGATTTTTCCAGGGTGCTGATCGTTTTAGATGATTTCAACCTTCCCTTTGGAGCGCTCCGTTTAAAGCCTTCCGGAACTGCCGGAGGACAAAAGGGGTTACTTTCGATCCTTCGCACATTCAACACCGAAACGATTCCCCGCCTGCGGATCGGCATCGGAGGTTCGTTTGGAGATGCCAGTTCTTATGTTTTATCTCCCTTCAGCCGAAGCGAACAAAAAGTGCTGCCGGAAATCCTGGATTGGGCCGCAGATGCCATAGAATCGTTCGTGGTTCAGGGGATCGATAAAACCATGAACCACTACAATCGCAATATACTGGAGAATTCAATCTAATCAGGAGACTTTACATTGACAGCGGAAATGTTGATCTACTCGACTTTGGCGGCAGGAATTCTCGCGATGCTGTACACGGTTTGGAAGACGTCCTGGATCACCCGGCAGGAGGTCGGAACGGAAAGGATGCAGCGAATTTCCTCTTACATTGCCCAGGGGGCCATGGCATTCCTGAAGGCGGAATATAAGGTTCTGGCCATCTTTGTGGTTGCGGTAGCCGTTCTGTTGGGGGTTAGCGCAACCTCGGAAGAATCCCATCCGTTTGTTGCGGTGTCGTTTGTGGTAGGGGCATTATGCTCCGGCCTGGCCGGATTTATCGGGATGAGAGTGGCCACCCGCGCCAACGTGCGCACCACCAACGCAGCCCGGAAAAGCCTGGGCGCGGCGCTGCAAATCGCTTTCGCCGGCGGCTCGGTGATGGGGCTGGGCGTGGTCGGTTTGGGGGTATTGGGCTTAGCCGGGCTGTTTCTCTTCTATAGCAACTATTTCGGGGTCGGCGAGCACAACCTGGCCCGGGTCATCACCATTATTACCGGCTTTTCTTTTGGGGCCTCTTCTATTGCCTTGTTCGCCCGCGTCGGCGGCGGCATTTATACCAAAGCGGCGGATGTGGGAGCAGACCTGGTCGGCAAGGTAGAGGCGGGTATTCCGGAAGACCATCCTTTGAACCCTGCTACCATTGCGGATAACGTCGGGGATAACGTCGGCGACGTGGCCGGTATGGGAGCGGACTTGTTCGAATCCTACGTCGGTTCGATTGTGGGCACCATGGTGCTGGGAGCTGTATTCATGACCCCGGCGTTCATCCAGGTTGACAATTATGGCGGCCTGTCCGCAGTACTGCTTCCCCTGGCGTTGGCGGCAGTAGGGATTGTCATGTCGATCCTGGGAACCTTCTTCGTCCGGGTGAAAGAAGGCGGAAATCCGCAAAAAGCCCTGAATATCGGAGAATTCGGATCTTCGTTTTTTATGATCATTGCCTCCTGGTTTATTATCAAATGGATGCTTCCGGAAAGTTGGACCTTTCTCGATCCCCTCTACCGGGATGACGCCGGCAATCCTATTCTCCGGGAAATTACCTCCACCGGCGTGTTCATCGCTACGGTGATCGGCCTGGTCGCCGGGGTGCTGATCGGGGTGATTACCGAGTATTTTACCGGCACCGGAAAGCGCCCGGTCATCAATATCGCCCGGCAATCTCTCACCGGTTCGGCCACCAATATTATCGCCGGCCTTGCCACCGGGATGATGTCCACCACCCTGCCGGTCCTCATCCTGGCATTTTCCATCATCGGGGCGTTTCATTTCGCCGCTCTTTACGGGATTGCCATTGCCGCGGTAGGGATGTTATCGAACACCGGGATTCAGTTGGCGGTGGATGCTTACGGTCCGATCTCTGATAACGCCGGCGGGATCGCGGAAATGTCCAAATTGCCCAAAGAGGTGCGCCAACGCACCGACAAACTGGATGCCGTGGGCAATACCACTGCAGCGATCGGGAAGGGATTTGCGATCGGTTCCGCGGCGTTGACCGCCCTGGCGCTGTTCGGGGCGTTTATGTCCACCGCCCATATTACTTCGATTGACATCTCGAAAGCAAAAGTGATGGCAGGCTTGTTTATCGGCGGGATGTTGCCGTTCCTGTTTTCTTCCCTGGCAATGCAGGCAGTAGGGCGCGCCGCCATGTCGATGATCCAGGAGGTGCGCAGACAGTTTACCACGATCCCGGCCCTGAAAAGCGCCCTGGAAGTAATGAAAAAGAACCGTGACAAAGAATTCGAGCAATGGTCTCCGCAGGATCAAGCTGTATTTGACGCCGCAGACGGCAAAGCGGAATATAGCCGGTGCGTGGAGATTTCCACCAAAGCGGCGATTCGGCAAATGATCCTGCCCGGCCTCCTGGCCGTGGCGGCGCCGGTAGTCGTCGGTTTTACCGGGGGGGCGGAAATGCTGGGCGGTTTGCTGGCCGGGGTAACCGTTGCCGGGGTGTTGATGGCGATTTTCCAGGCGAACGCCGGGGGCGCCTGGGACAACGCCAAAAAAATGTTCGAAGAAGGGATCGTATTCAACGGGGAAAAATATTACAAAGGCTCCGATCCCCACAAAGCCGCGGTGGTCGGCGATACCGTCGGCGACCCCTTCAAAGACACCTCCGGCCCGTCTTTGAACATTCTCATCAAGTTGATGAGCGTGGTAGCCCTGGTGATCGCTCCCTTGCTTTAGAGACTGTTTTAAAAGTCGCCTAAGTCCCAAAGACGCGAAGGAATCACAAAGAAACAATAAATTTCTTAGTGAAAGCTGGTGTTCTTGTGGCTTCGGGGCATAAATTCAAACTTTTAAAACGGCTTCTTAGCGCCCTCCCGCTCATTCGCATGGGTGTGAAAATACTTTTTGTTTGAATTCCAGGGCGGCGGAGATTATATTCAGCCGCTTTTTTGGCCATCTAATTTTATTGAATCCTGCTCCGCCTTTGCGAAGGTGGGGCCGTTAGACCAAAGGAGAACTCATGGAAAGCCTGTATTGCACGATTTTTATTATCGACGTTTCTCAGAATCCTGAGGAGGTCGAGACCATTACCAGCCGGATCGTTCAACTCATCGAAGATCATGGCGGCTCCATTAAGCGCCAGGAACGCTGGGGAAAACGGCGGTTGGCTTATCCGGTCCGCAAGCGTACCAACGGATATTACGTGGAGATCGAGTTTGCCGCCCAGAGCCGTTTGAATATTCCCGGAATTGTGGAAAACGAGTACCGCCTCAACGACCGGGTGCTGCGCTACCTTACCTATGTCGTCACCAAAGATGAATTGCGCCAGCGGGAGTTGAACGCCAGCCGTGCTCAATACCAGAGCCAGGAAGAAGAAGCGGCCGGGGTGGAAGGCGGCGCTGAATTACCGGGAAAAAGCGCCGAAGAAAGAGTTCCCATAACTCCCCAAAGACCTCAAAAAGAAGCTACGGTCCCCGGGCCGGCGGCCGCTTCCGAAAGCGAAGAATCCATTCAACCCAATAAAACCGAAGAGGAAAGGGGGAATGAATAATGTTGAGACCCAGGAATAGAAGCAGGAGCAGGGGCGGGCGCAGCAGGGGCGCTCTCAAACCCAGGAAAAAACGGGTGAGCCGGTTAGGCGAGAACGGGGTCGTGTTCGTGGACTTTCGCGATACCAAATTATTGGTTCGCTATTTGAGCGAACAGGGCAGGATCGTTCCCCGGCGCACCTCCGGGAATAACGCCCAGCAGCAAAAACAGTTGGCGATGGCCATTAAACGGGCGCGCCATTTGGCGCTGCTGCCGTTCGTCTCCGATATTCAGCGGTAATATATAGTTTTTCAGAAAAATAATTTCTACGGCAAAATAATTCCATGGCAAAATGATTCAAACCCTTACATCAAACATTATTTTGCCATTCACTCATTTTGCCTTTATCGCCAGGCTCGCAGTAGCCGG
>WYBG01000618.1 GCA_011526015.1 Deltaproteobacteria bacterium
AAATTCTGAAGGAATCCTATTTCAAGGAGGACGCCCGCAGCCACATGGGCGCCATCGGCCTGATGCAGATTATGCCCAAAACCGCCAAAGAAATCACCCGGGAACTGGATATTGCCTATATTACCAAAGATCCCCGGGAGAATATCACCGCGGGAATTTACCATCTTTATAAACAGCTCCAATATTTTCCGAATGCCAATCCGGATAACCGCATCAAATTGGCCCTGGCGGCTTATAATTCCGGCCCGGCGCGCATTTTCGACGCCCAGGACATCGCCCGTTTCAAGCGCCTCGACCCCAACACCTGGGAAGCGGTAAGAGAATGCCTTCCCCTGCTATCCCCGGAGCACTGGAAGCTCCACCTGGAAGTTTGGGAACAGGGTATTCCCACCTACGGGTATTTTTACGGCTTTGGGCAAACCGTTGACTACGTCGATGACATTATGAAAAAATATGATATTATCAGGCACATGTTTACCATCGACCTGGACAATATTACCCTGGAAGCGGCCAATGCGAACATGTAGGCGGGGAGCGCGTGGCGCAAAGCGGGGGGGAGACCAACATACCGAGGGAAAAGAGAAATGAAAAAGTGGAAAATGATCGCGCTGGCGCTGCTGATCGGCGGGGCCGGGCATTCCCAGGAAACCCTGGAGACCTTCAGGCAGCAGATTCAAGGCTACTACCATTACCTGGTTACCCCGGAAGTCAACAACTTTTCCTGTAAAATTTCTTCCGGCATCTACATCGACTTTATCCGGGATAAGGCGGACAGCAGTTACTATTACCCGCTCAAATATATTCAAACCAAAGAGGATAACCGTTATTACGTGCTGCAGCCGCTCCCAACACTGAACGATTCCCTGCGGCGGGAGGCGCTGGGGCGGGTACAAAATCTGAAAAATCTATTCAACGGGTTGTTAACGGATTTGCAAAAGTTTTACTTTCAACACCCCCTGGCCTCCCTCCCGGCTGAGGCGGCGATAACGTTCGCCAGCGATACGGTGTCGATCTCCTTTTCCAGCCGGGAAAACGAACAAACCATTTCTATGGATGAAACCTATACTCGCGGGGGGCAATTGGGGCGAATCACCTGGAAATTGGGGGATCAACAGGTGGTCATCTACCCGACCTACCGGGAAGCGCGGGGAAAATGGATTTGCACGGGCTGGAACAACCAGGTGTACCAGGAGGGCCAGATCACCAGCGGAATGGCGGTGCGGGTCGAATACCTGCGGCATACCGACCGTTTTCTGCCCCTGCGGATCGACATCATTACCCAGCAGCAAAAGACCCTCGGAGAGGAGGTTGCCACCGGCGGGTATGTATTGTTCTTAAAAGAATTTATGTTCAACGAAGATATTACCGAGATTACCCAAAAAACCACTCCGAAAGTTCCCCCCAACCAATAAGAGCCTATCCGAAAACCCCGAAGATGGGAATTTCATGCTTCGACTCCGCTCAGCATGACTTGATTTTATGCGGTATTGAAGTCACTCTGAGCCCTTCGGTAAACTCAGGGTAAACTTAGTCGAAGAGTGACAGGGCAGGTTTTCGGATAGGCTCTAAATCCGTTTTCGAACTTTATCCGCAAAATATTGATGGATCAAACGGTTCTCGGTCAATTCCGGGTGGAAAGTTGCGGCCAGCACCGCGTCGTTCTCCACCATCACCACGTCTCCGTTGTGGGTGGCCAGGGCCTGCACATTTTCCCCTACCCGGGTAATGCGCGGGGCGCGGATGAAAACACCCTCCACGGTTTTGATGGAGCCGTTCAGGTGAACCTCTACGGTCTCATCGAAGGAATCGATCTGCCGCCCGTAGCTGTTGCGCTCGATGGAAATATCGATCAAATTCAGCGGTTCTACGGGGTGGTTGCTCACCTCCCGGCTCACCAGGATGGCCCCGGCGCAGGTGCCGAAGATCGGCCAGCGGCGGTTAAATTCCGGGAGCAGTTCGTACAACCCGATATTCTTCAGCAATTTCACCAGGGTGGTGGACTCCCCGCCGGGGATAATCAACCCCTGACAATCCGCCAGTTCTTCCGGCTTTTTGACTGCAACGGCTTCCACTTCTAACTCCCGCAGCCGCTTCAAATGCAGGCAAAAATCACCCTGTAACGCTAAAACGCCAATTTTCATGCCGATATATTTTTCGTTTTTTTGTTTTCACTGATTTGGCGATTTAGTGACTTGGCGATTGAGAGATTGGTTTTTCAACCACCCAGTCACCCAATCTCTCAATCTTACCATCCGCGCTTTTGCAGCAGTTGGTCTTCCGGAATGCTGGAGATTTCCAGCCCTTTCATGGCGCCTTTGAGACCTGCGGAGGCTTTGGCGACGATGTCGAAATCCAGGTAGTGGGTGGTAGCCAGCACGATGGCGCGGGCGCGTTCCGCGGGGTCTTCGGATTTGAAGATGCCGCTGCCCACGAACACCGACTCCGCGCCTAACTGCATCATTAGCGACGCGTCCGCGGGAGTGGCGATGCCCCCGGCGGCAAAGTTGGGAACCGGCAGTTTGCCGTTTTCCTTGATGTAACGCACCAACTCCGCCGGCGCGCCGAGGTTTTTGGCATGGGTAACCAGTTCTTCGTCGCCCATGAGGGTGATTTCCCGGATGCCTTTTTGCACCATGCGCATGTGCCGCACCGCTTCCACGATGTTGCCCGATCCCGCCTCGCCCTTGGTGCGCAGCAACGCCGCGCCTTCGGAAATGCGCCGCAGGGCTTCGCCTAGGTCGCGGCAGCCGCACACCACGGGGATTTTGAATTTGAGCTTGTCGATGTGGAACTCTTCATCCGCGGGGGTGAGCACTTCGCTTTCGTCGATGAAGTCAATGCCCAGCGCCTCTAATACCTGTGCTTCCGCAAAATGCCCGATCCGGCACTTGGCCATCACCGGGATGGAAACCGTGGCTTGAATTTCCTTGATCAGCCGGGGATTGCTCATCCGCGCCACCCCGCCCTGGGCGCGAATATCCGCGGGGATGCGCTCTAACGCCATCACCGCTACCGCGCCGGCGTCTTCGGCGATTTTGGCCTGCTCGGCGTTGGTAACGTCCATGATCACCCCGCCCTTGAGCATTTCCGCAAGGCCGACTTTTATTTTGTAATCATTGTCGGTAAGCATGTGGCACTCCTTTTTGAAGAATATTATAATTGCTTAAAATTCAGGGAATATAAATCCGGCCTGTTCCCAGATAATTTTCCAAATCAAACAGTATTTCAGCTATTCTAGTGCGACAAACACTAAGTTCTTGCACCCCTTTGTCATGCCCGAATGTCTTTATCGGGCATCCACAGGCCTAAAACTTATAGATTCCCGATAGAAACATTCGGGAATGACCCAGGAGAAAGGG
>WYBG01000122.1 GCA_011526015.1 Deltaproteobacteria bacterium
TCAATTAAACTCGTATAAAGCGCTCTTGTGTGGGTATCCAATTTAGACCTCCATAGTTTAAGTGTCTAAAAAAGATACCTAATTTAAATATTCTTATGAAAATAAAATCCTTAACTTAATGACATTGTTGCGCCACTGGCCGATCCTCACTCGAATTGACGTTTGAATTGCTGGAATTGGTCTTTTAGCTCTTGAATCTCACGTGAGAGCATTTCCACTTTTTCTTCCAATTCCGTCAGGCGGGAGTTTCCTGCCGGTTGCGGGGCGGCGGAGGCCTCCCGGGTTGCCAGGGCTTCCAGATCCGGTTCGCCGGAGAGCAGGTGAACGTAGCGGCTTTCCTTTTGCCCGGGCATACGGGGCAGCATCATTGCCAGCGGGCGGGGGGAGCGTTCCGCAGCGGAGAGATCGCGCAGGGTTTCTTCCACTTCCGCCAAATCGGCGAACTCCGCCATCCGGTCGGTGCGGCTGCGCAATTCTCCTAAGGTTTGAGGGCCTCGCAGCATCAGCATGGCCAAAAGCGCCTGCTCTTTTTGGTTCAGAAAGAGGGCTTCGCGCAGTTTGTGCTCATATTTCCGCACCCGGCTGCCCCCGCCGGAAACCACCAGCGCCAAACCCTTACGGCGCAGGCTGTCCAGCGCTTCTAAAACCGTCGCTTCCTGGTACTCCACCACCGGCTCGCGGTTGGATTTCTGGTTGCAGGCCACCTTCACCGCGTTCAGCGACATCGGGTAATACTCCGGGGTGGCCATCTGCTTTTCCGCCAGCACGCCCAACACCCGCACTTCTTCTTCCGTCAGAATAAGATTCATAATTACGCCTTACGTTTTACGCATCACGTTTCACGATGCCGTTCTTCCCGTTTTCCCCCCGCAGCTTCTGAATCGCATCCATCAAAAAACCGGGGAGAATGGTTCTGCGGGTCAATAAAATGTTGGCCGGATCTTTCAGGTGGGCGATCATTTCTTCATACTTGTCTTCCCCGTATTCATCCACCACCTGCTGTTTCCGTTCCGGCTGGCGGAAGTGATAGAGCATGCTCACCGGGTCGGCTTCCGGGTGATATTGGGTGCCCACCATTTCACCGGAGATGCGGATGGCCATGAGGGCGCGTTCCAGGGCGGGGTCCTTGCGCGGGGTTTCGATGGACAAAATTTTGGCCTGGAGTTGCTCCAACCGTTGAGAATCTGGGGAAACCACTTCAAACTGCCGGAAATCCGCGGCGTAATAGGGTTCGGGGAGATCCCGGAGGAGAAATTCCTCCCGGGCGTTTTCGGTTTTGTGCACCGGCAAAATCCCGAAGGAGCGCTTGCTGCGCTTTTGCACCGTCGCCAGGTTGAAGAACCGGGACATCATCTGGAAGGAGTGGCAGATGAAGAAAACATACTTTTTGCGGGTATGGGGCTGCTGGTTATGGTTCCAGATTTGGTCCAGCAACTGGAAATATTTCTGCTCCCAGGCCATCCCTTCCCCGTCGAAGGGGCTTCCCGGCCCCCCGGAGGAGATGTAAATATCGTATTCCAGGCCGGGGGATTCCACCCGGTAGCGGGTTTCGTACACCCGGTATTCTACCGCCTGCCCGGGATTTTTTTGATCGCACTGGGAGACGATCTCTCGCAGGCAGCGCATGCCCTGGTTGTGTTCGTTATTGTATAAATCCAATATGGCTATTTTAATGGACGTTGTTTTCATAGGTATATTCCGATCTCTTTGCAATTTTCAAGCTCCTGCGCCGCAACATTGCCGCCCCGCGCGATGTACCATTTGCCATTCCGCCCCCGGCCTGATCGCCTGCGCTGACGAAGGGCGGGCAGGTAATGAGCGGAAAGATACCATTCCCGGGTAGAATTCACAAAATTTTTTTATGATTTACAGAACCCGTTTTTCAAACTTCTCTATTGCCCTTGCAATTGCCCGGCCGCCAAAGATAAACCGCGAATCCGCAACCCCCGTGAGAAGTGAAATAGTTTCCCGAAACGGTTTTGAAACGCCCGTTTATGAGATAGAAATGCCTTGTAAGTAGTGCAAAAGATTGCTATTTTTTTTCAAAAATGAGGCCGGCGATGAAGTACGCGACTTTCGTTACCGAAATGAAACCGGATATGACCGTGCAAATTCCCCTGGAATTATCCGAAAAATTGGGATTGGAACCGGGAAACCGGGTAGAGATTTCGCTCAAGAAAATCAAATCCACCAGGCTGGAACTGGTTCTGTCCGAAAATCCGCTTCATAAACTGATCAACCTTGCCAGGGCTGCGGATCTGTCGGAAGGTGGTTAAATGGCTGGATGGCTGGCTGGATGGTTAAATGGTTAATACGTCTCGTTCAGTTCCCGGGGTTCCGCCTCGAATTCGTGCAATTTGTACCGCGCCCCCCATCAACCATTTAACAATTTAGCCATTTAACAATTCAACCATGTAACCACCAATCCAATGCTCCTGCAACCTCAATTAGGCGACCTGTTAAGCTCCAGAGGAAAGAATGAAAATATTCGTCGATGAAACCGGCTGGATTCAACTGCTCCATGTAAAAGCTCCCTTTCACCGCCAGGTTGCCGGGGAGATCGAACGGGCGGTGCACAACGGGGATACGCTGTTTACCCACAACATCGCCGTGGGAGAGGCGTTGAGCGAAATTAAAAAGAACCTGGGCAGCGAAGTCGCCGGAAAATTCACCGACGTGATCGAGGAGGCCTATACCGGGGCCTATCTGAACATCTTGTGGATCGGCCGCAGGACCCAAAAAGAAGCGGTGCGGATGTTCCGCCGCAGCCCGGAGGTTCCCCTGGGCCTGTATGATTTTGCCGCTTCGATTTTTATGAAACGGCGGCGAATCCGCATGATCATTACCACCAAAAAAGCGTTTGCCCAGTTGGGGCTTAAAGTGCTCCCGGAGCCGGGAGAGTAAACGCTTTATCAAATACTTATTCAGGGATAAAGGTTGAAGGATTAAGGATAAGTAAGGCACTCAAAAACGAGCGATTGAATTTGACAGAAAATGCAGCTTTCAACCTTTGATGAGAACACGTACCAGGATGACCAAAAAGAAGCGAGCGCCTCATGGATGATACCTCTAAAATTATCGCTATTTGCGGGGGCGGGGAGATCGCCAGCGCCGCCGCCATCCGCCTCTTCAAGTGCGGGTACGAGGTGGTGATGTTCGCCGACCGGGAAGAGAATTTGCTGCGCTACCACCTCTGTTTGGGAGACGCGCTCTTCCAGGGGCAAAAGACCGTGGAAGACATTACCGCCACTATTTTGCCGGAAGATTTGCTGGCGGAGCAGCAGGAGAAATCGTTTGCCGATCCGTTGCTGTCCGGCATCCGGTACCTGCTAAAAGACCGCAAAATTCCGGTGCTGGAAGCGGCCGAGTTTGAAAAAACGATTGCTTTGTTGTCGCCGCAAGCGCTTGTGAATGCTCAACCGGCTTCGACAGCGCCGATTCCGGTCTCGATTGACCATGCGCCGCTGGTGATCGGGCTGCACCCCTTCCACCAGCCGGGGGTGCAGTGCCATTTTGCGGTGGAATCGCGCCCGAATTATTTCTTGGGGCGGGTGATCTTCGCGGGGATTCACCTGCCGGAGGAATTCTCCCCCGGCGACTTTTTCAAAGACCCCTTTGCGCATTGCCAGACCCCCGTGGAAGGGTTGTGGCTTTCCCTGAAAGCAATCGGCGACGCCATTCGCTATAACGAACCGATCGGGAAGATCAACGAGATCGAAATCCGCTCCCCGCACGACGGGCAATTGTGGGGGCTGGCGCACAGCGGGCGCTTCCTTCCCGCCAAAAGCCCGGTGGCGCTGATTTACCAGGGTAAAGCGAGCGAGCAGTACCGCTATCTCAGCTTCCGGGAAAACGCCATCGCCGGGGGAATTGTGCAGGCGGTGATGCAGTTTGGGGAATAGGGATCTCAAAGGTTTTGTGGCGAAAGCCATCCCTACGGGAAAAACCTTTGAGGTCTTACGGGGACTTCGTGCTTAAAATGTAAGTTTTATCTTGATAGAGGTTGTAAGTGATTTTTAAGACCAAACAAGACTTACTCAATATATCAGCA
>WYBG01000123.1 GCA_011526015.1 Deltaproteobacteria bacterium
CAAAATGATTCAAACCCTTACATCAAACATTATTTTGCCATTCAATCATTTTGCCTTTATCGCCAGGCTCACAGTAGCCGGCCTGAAGCATTACAAGCCGGGCAAATAATTTTCTGAAAATCTATAGTTCACTTTAGTTCACTTTAGATCACTTTAGATCACTCAAAAGGAACTTCCATGGCTTACCCGTATCGCAAGATCGAAGAAAAATGGCAGCAATTCTGGGAAGAGCATAAAACCTTCCGCACTCCCGAGCAGGTGGACCACCGCAAACCGAAATTCTACGTGCTGGATATGTACCCCTACCCCAGCGGCGCAGGGCTGCACGTCGGCCACCCGGAGGGCTACACCGCCACGGACATCATCGCCCGCTACAAGCGCATGAAGGGCTTCAACGTGCTGCACCCCATGGGCTGGGACGCCTTCGGGCTGCCGGCGGAGCAGTATGCCATCGAAACCGGAACCCATCCGCGCATCACCACGGAAAAAAATATCCGGCGCTTCCGGGAGCAGCTAAGAAAAATCGGCTTCTCGTACGATTGGGAGCGCCAGGTGGACACCACCGATCCCCATTATTACAAATGGACCCAGTGGATTTTTCTGCAACTCTACAAAAAAGGGCTGGCTTACTTAGCGGAAGTGCCGGTGAATTGGTGCCCGGCCTTAGGCACGGTGCTGGCCAACGAGGAAGTGATCGACGGGAAGAGCGAACGCGGCAGTCACCCGGTGTTCCGCCGCCCCATGCGCCAGTGGATGTTGAAAATCACCGCATACGCGGAACGGCTGCTGCAAGACCTGGAGATGGTGGAGTGGCCGGAGAGCACCAAAGAGATGCAGCGCAACTGGATCGGGCGCTCCGACGGCGCGGAGGTGGATTTCCCCCTGGCCGGGCATCCGGGGGAAAAAATCCGGGTCTTCACCACCCGCCCGGATACCCTGTTCGGGGCCACCTACATGGTGCTCTCCCCGGAACACGAATTAGTGGATAAAATCACCACGCCGGAATACCGCGAGGCGGTGAAACGCTACCAGGCGGAGGCAGCGCGCAAAAGCGACCTGGAGCGCACCGAGCTGCAGAAGAAGAAAACCGGGGTATTCACCGGCGAATACGCGGTCAACCCGGCGAATGAGCAGGAAATTCCGGTGTGGGCGGCGGATTACGTGCTGGCCAGCTACGGAACCGGGGCGATCATGGCGGTGCCGGGACAGGACGAGCGCGACTGGGAATTTGCGGAAGTGCATAACCTGCCGATTATCCGCACCGTGCAGCCGCCGGATGATTTCAACGGAAAAGCCTACTTAGGCGACGGCCCGGCCATCAACAGCGGGTTTTTGAACGGGCTGAACGTGGCAGAGGCCAAAGAGAAAATGATCCGCTGGCTGGAGGAGACCGGAAAAGGAACCCGCAAGGTGAATTACAAGCTGCGCGACTGGCTGTTCAGCCGCCAGCGCTACTGGGGAGAGCCCTTCCCGGTACTGCACGCGCCCGACGGCAGCACCACCGGCGTGCCGGAATCCGAATTGCCGGTGGAACTGCCGGAAATGGAAGATTTCAAACCCCAACCGGAAGCGGATACGGCCACCGAGCCCCAACCGCCGCTTTCCCGCGCCCCGGAAAACTGGAAAAAAGTGCAGCGCAACGGCGCGGTTTATACCCGGGAATTCAACACCATGCCGCAGTGGGCCGGTTCCTGCTGGTATTATTTGCGCTTCATCGATCCCCACAACCCGGGGGCGCTGGTCGATCCGGAAAAAGAAAAGTACTGGATGCCGGTAGATCTCTACATCGGCGGGGCGGAACATTCGGTGCTGCACCTGCTCTACGCCCGTTTCTGGCACAAGGTGTTGTATGACTTAGGGGTGGTATCGACCCCGGAGCCGTTCATGAAGCTGGTGCACCAGGGCATGATCTTGGGCGAAATGGAGTACACCCTTTACTTAGATGCTAAGGGGCAGCCGGTCTCGGTGGAGCAGGTTCAAGGCGACAATACCCACCGGCAGACCGGGGAGAAATTGAGTTTCCGCAAACTCTCGGAAGATGAAGTGGAAAAGGAGGGCGAATTCTTCGTCTGGAAGGCGAATCCGCAGATTCGCATCGAAGGCCGGGCTTACAAGATGAGCAAGAGCCGCGGCAACGTCATCAATCCCGACCAGATTATCGAAGAATACGGGGCGGATTCCCTGCGCTTGTACGAGATGTTCATGGGCCCGCTGGAGCAGATGAAATCCTGGAGCATGAAAGGCGTGGAAGGGGTAAACCGCTTCCTGAACCGGGTGTGGCGGCTGGCCGCGGATGAATATACCGGCGATTTGTTGGATACCGTCACGGGGAGCGAACCATCCCGGGAGCAGCTGCGCCACCTGCACGTGATGCTCAAAAAGGTCACCGAGGACATCGAGGCGCTGCGCTTCAACACCGCCATTTCGGCAATGATGATCTTCGTAAACGAGGCGGGCAAATGGCCGGAGCGCCCCCGGGCGATCCTGGAGCCGTTCCTGCTGGCGCTGCACCCCTTTGCGCCGCACATTGCCGAGGAGTTGTGGGAAAAATTCGGGCATCGCGATACCCTGGCCTACCGCCCCTGGCCGGAATTCAACGAGGAGTACATTCAGGCCGAGACGACCGAGGTGGTCATTCAGATCAACGGCAAGCTGCGCTACAAATTAGAATTGCCGATGAATCTGACCGAGGAAGAAACGAAAGCGGCGGCGCTGGAGGCGGAGCGCGTCAAGGAATTGATCGGGGGGAGCAACATTATCAAAGTGATCGTGATTCCCAATAAACTGGTGAATATTGTGGTGCGGTAGGGTCGCGGCATTGCCCCAATTCGTCTGTACAAAAACCAAAAAGGCTTCCTTGCGGAAGCCTTTTTGGTTTGATACACAATAATTAGGGAAATTATTAACGCTTCAACGACTCGTTCACCCCGACGGGTCGGGGTGAACGCCGCTGATGGCGCTCTGCGCCGAGTCGTAACATGACGCGATGCAGAGCATCGGGCAGTTCGTTCCACCGGAGACCGGTGGAACGAGACCGTGCTGCGTAACATCACTTATTAATACATCCCGCCGCCCATACCGCCGCCCATGCCGCCGCCGGGCATCGGTTCTTCTTTTTCGGGAATCTCGGAGACTACCGCTTCGGTCATCAGCAGCAGGCCGGCCACGGAGCTGGCGTTTTCTAAGGCGGTGCGGGCCACCTTGGTGGGGTCGATGATTCCGGCCTTGATCATATCCTCCTCGAATTTTTCCGCCGCCGCGTCGAATCCGAAGTTCTTGCCGCCTTCTTTGACCCGCTGAACGATTACCGCGCCTTCCATGCCGGCATTGGCGACGATCTGGCGGATAGGCTCTTCCAGGGCGCGCTTCATAATATTCACGCCGATCTGCTTATCCGCGTCCAGTTTCATCTTATCCAGCGCCGGGAGGCAGCGAATCAGAGCCACCCCGCCGCCGGGAATGATGCCTTCTTCCACGGCCGCGCGGGTAGCGTGGAGGGCGTCTTCTACCCGGGCTTTCTTTTCCTTCATTTCCACTTCCGTGGCCGCGCCGATCTTCAGCACCGCCACCCCGCCGGCCAGCTTGGCCAGGCGCTCTTGCAGTTTTTCGCGGTCGTAGTCGGAGGTGGTATTTTCGATCTGCTTGCGAATCTGGTTGATCCGGCCTTTGATTTCGTCGGTCTTTCCGCCGCCTTCCACGATGGTGGTATTATCCTTGTCGATGACGATACGCTTGGCTTTGCCGAGATCGGCCAGCACCGCGTTTTCCAGTTTGAAACCGGTCTCTTCGCTGATTACCCGCCCGCCGGTCAACACCGCGACGTCTTCCAACATGGCTTTGCGGCGGTCGCCGAACCCGGGCGCTTTGACGGAGCAAACCCGCAGGGTGCCGCGCAGTTTATTGACCACCAGGGTGGCCAGGGCTTCGCCTTCCACGTCTTCGGCGATGATCAGCATCGGGCGGCCGGTCTGGGCCACTTTCTCTAAAATGGGCAGCAGGTCCTTCATAGAAGAGATCTTCTTGTCATGGATCAGAATCATAGCGTCTTCCAACACCGCTTCCATGTTTTCCGGATTGGTCACGAAGTAGGGAGAGAGATACCCGCGGTCGAACTGCATCCCTTCCACCACTTCCAGGGTAGTGTCGGTGGATTTCGCTTCTTCTACGGTAATGACGCCGTCTTTGCCGACCTTTTCCATGGCATCGGCAATCAGGTCGCCGATGGTCATATCGTTATTGGCGGAAATAGCGCCCACCTGGGCAATTTCCTTCTTTCCTTCGATGGGGCGGCTGAGTTTCTTCAACTCTTCCACGACCGTTTTCACCGCCTCGTCGATGCCGCGCTTGATTTCGGTGGCATTAGCGCCGGCGGTAACCAGTTTCAAGCCTTCGGTAAAAATGGACTGCGCCAGGACGGTGGCGGTAGTGGTTCCGTCGCCAGCGGCGTCGCTGGTTTTGGAGGCCACTTCCTTCACCATTTGCGCGCCCATGTTCTCGGTGGGATCTTTTAATTCGATTTCTTTCGCTACGGTGACCCCGTCTTTAGTCACGGTGGGAGCGCCGAATTTCTTTTCGATTACCACGTTGCGCCCCTTGGGGCCCAGGGTAACTTTTACGGATTCCGCCAACTGATCGATGCCTTTTTTCAGCTTGGCGCGGGCATCGGAACTATATTCGATTAATTTTGCCATGTTGAAACTCCTTTTTATGCGATTTGACTTCTACGTTTTCGGTTAGAATTATTTTACGAGTTACGTTTTACGCTTTAACGCGTCACACGTATTGCGTATTGCGTATTGCGTATTGCGTATTGCGTATTGGGGACTGTCCGGTTATTTTTTCTCAACGATTGCCAGAATATCGCTTTCCCGCATAATCAAATATTCCTCATTATCGATTTTGATCTCGGTGCCGGAATATTTACCGTAAAGAACGATGTCTTTCGCCTTGACATCCATGGGAACCCGTTTGCCGGCGTCATCGATGCGGCCGTTGCCCACGGCGATCACCTCGCCGCGCATGGGCTTTTCTTTGGCGGTATCGGGGAGGATGATTCCCCCGGCGGTTTTCTCTTCGCCTTCCAACGGCTTAATCAATACCCGGTCTGCTAAAGGGCGCACTTTCATAGATTTCTCCTTTTTAGTTAATGTTTTTTAGTTATTTAAGGTTAATTTTTAGCACTCTATTCTAAAGAGCGCCAATAATATAAATTTTTGAGGTTGCCGAATCAAATAAAAAATTCAAAAGTATGAAGCCCGGCCGGGGCAAACAAAAGATCCGATTTATGAAGCTTGCCGCTGGCCTGGTATGCCATCAACTGCTGGCCGGAGGATTTTGCTTACCGCATTGAAAACGATTGGTGGTTGTTTTTTTTATCGGGTAGGGCGGCGCTGGCGAATCCCGTTGAATCCCTGCGGTATGAATAAACGCGAAGCGCAGAGAGCATAGAGCAGAGCGATTCTTTGCTTTGCTCCATGCGCTCTGCGATAAAGGATGAGTTAAAAATCCGCCAGGACCCAGGCGTAAAAGGGCCTGACCCGGATTTCTTTAGTGCCGGCGGAAAGGGTTTCGCTATGGTCGCGGGTGATAATTGTCGCTTGCGCCAGTTTGAGTTCATCCATTCCCGCATGCAAGGCCTCGATCTCCCGGTCGCGGGTCGCAGGGTCGCTTAACTGTTCGCAAACCTGGATGAGCTCAATCACTGCGTTTTGTGGCGAGGCGACAAAATCAATTTCTGCGCCGGCGGATGTTCTATAATAGAAGATGTGCTCGCGGTCGTATTTACGCCGGAGTTGATTGTACACCATGGTTTCCAGCAACCGCCCGGTGTTGTATGATTGGGAACTGGCGGTAGCTGTCACCAGGCCGTGATCGATTGCGTAGATTTTGCGATAATTCACCTGCCGCACCCGCAGTGACTCGGAGAAAATAGGAACCAGGGAAAAGCAATAGGCATCTTCCAGGTAGGA
>WYBG01000619.1 GCA_011526015.1 Deltaproteobacteria bacterium
CCAGCCCGTAACCCCGAAGGGGTGATATGTTTATAGCCCCAATGCCCCATTAAAACCGCCTAAACCCCGGAGGGGTGATATATTCGAGAGTGGTTTAGTCCCAATTCGCTTAGGTTTACGCCTATGCAGCGTTCCGGGATTGCACTCCGCTCTTATTTCCGCACTTCCGGAACAATGGTCAGTTTGATTTCCTGGCCGTTGCGCAGCACCGTAACGTCAGTCGGCTCCCCGATTTTGACCGCCTCCAGGGCGTAGGTATAATCATAAATGTTGCTGATTTTCTGCCCTGCCAGCCCCACGATAATGTCGCCCTCTTTCACCCCGGCTTTGTCCGCCGGCCCCCCGGCGCGCACGCTGGAGAGGCGCACGCCTTCGATCTCCCCGGGAACGAAATCCGGCACCGTGCCCAGGTAGGCGCGCAGGGTCTCCCGCCCCCCGCCCTGTTGCTGTTTGCGTTCTACTTTCACGTAATCCGGGCGCTCCGCTTGCTTTGCAAGATCGAGGATCAGGTTGTAGGCGAATTTGCCGATGCGCTCCATATCCGGGTAATTCAGGGTTTCGGTATCATCGCTGGGGCGGTTGTAGTCTTCGTGGCTGCCGGTGAAGAAGCCCAACACCGGAACGCCGCGGGGATAAAAAGCGGTCACGTCCGTGGGCTGGTAGGGATCGTCCTGCAGCACCAGGTTGAACCCGGCCGGAACGTTGCGTTTTTCGATCAGCTTTTTCCAGGCTGATGAAGAACCGATCCCCTGGAGCAGCAGGGTGTTATCTTTCATCCGCCCCACCATGTCAAAGTTAACATACGCCGCCGCTTTTTCCAGGGGCGCGGCAGGATGTTCCGCAAAATAGGAGGAACCGATAATCCCCAGTTCTTCCCCGGACCATAAGGCAAACAGGATTCCCCGCCGGAAATCCGCGGAATTCTTCTGACGCGCGTCCGCCAGGGCGGCAGCCAGTTCCATTACCATAGAGGCGCCGGAAGCGTTGTCATCCGCGCCGTTGTGAATCTGGCCTTCCTCGCCTTTGCGCGCCAGGGAGCCGATCTCGCCGTAGCCGATGTGGTCGTAATGCGCCCCGATAATGAGGTACTCCCCGCCAGCGGATTCCTCCGCCGGGGGCAGCAGCGCCAGCACATTGCGGTCGGTTTTTTTCTCCCGCTCCACCCCCGCGGAAAATTTTACATTAACCCCGGGAAGAATGAAACCGCTTTCGGCGTGAGGATTCTCCATATCCAATTCCGACTGGATTTTTTTCAAATCCCTGCCCGCCGCGGCAAAGAGCATTTGCGCGGTTTTGCCGCCGATGGAAGCGGCCAGGATGCCCGCGCTGCCCAGGCTGCGATCCGCGGAGAGCGAGATCAGCTCCCCGGCGTTGGGGGAATTCGGCCCGCTGAGGATCAGTAGCGCTTTCGCGCCGTTTTTGCGCGCCGCCATGGCCTTGTATTGCAAGCCGGCGTAGGCATTCAAGGCCTGCCGCCGCTCCACGCTCACCGCTTCCGGCGCGTAGCGCAGCGCCAGCACAATTTTGTCTTTCACGTCCAGCCCGGCGTAGGAATCGTAGCCCTTGCCGGATTCACCGGGCACGGACAGGCCGTAGCCCACGAATACCACTTCTCCCTCCGCCTCGCCGTCGGCGGTAAAGGGCAGGAGGCGGAAATCCTGCTCCAGCTTCATTGAAACGGGTTTTTCATTTTGCCGGGTAATCGTCAATTGGCTTTTTTCGGGAAGGATTTTCACCCCCGCGGGAAAAGGAAATTCCTGAAAGTAGCTGTTGTTGTCCCCCACCGGTCTCAACCCCAGGTTGCGGAAATGGTCGGCGATGAAATCCGCGGCTTTGCGGGCCCCCATGCTGCCGGTCATGCGCCCCTCCAATTCATCCGCGGCCAGGTATTGCACGCTGGCCAGCAGGTCCGCGGCGGCAATTTGCGGAGAAGATATCTTAACCGGGCTGACGGTGATGGTTGCCGGCACGGTGACGACGTCCAGCGAGGCGCTGCCGGAACCGGGAGCAGGATTGGATGAAGCGGCGTTCCTTGCCGGGGCGGCTTGCAAAGCGGCCAGCGCCGCTTCGTGGTTCCATTCCGCCATGAATAATTGCGATTCGCTGCCGGGGGTGCGGGCGGAGGTCCAGACCAGTTTTTTGCCGTCCGGCGAAAACACCGGCAGCCCGTCGAATCCATTGGTGTAGGTGATTCGCAGCGGCTCTTTTTCGCCCTGCGCATCGACCATGTACACTTCAAAATTGGTAAATCCCAATTTATTGGAAGCGAACAGCACGTACTCCCCGGAAGGATGGTAGTAGGGCCCCCAGGACATCGCCCCGAAATCGGTGAGGCGGCGGCGGTCGGAGCCGTCCAACTTCATGGTATAAACGTCTGCCAACAGGCCGCCTTCATCAAAATGCCGCCAGATGATGCGCTGGCCGTCGGGGCTGAAAAAGGGGCCGCCGTCGTAGCCGGGCCAGTCGGTCAGGCGCTTTTGATCGGAACCGTCCGCGTTCATGATATAGATTTCCCCGAAGTAGGAGGGATCCACCTCTAAGCGTTTCTTTTCCTGGTCGGAGAGGGTAACCCCTTTCAGGGAGTTTTCCGCCGGGTAACCGTTCCGCAGGGAACAAAATGCGATTTTGCTGCCGTCGGGAGAGTAAGAGGCTTCCGCGTCGTAGCCGTAGGAGGCGGTGAGGCGTTTGAGGTTGCCGCCGTCGCGGTTGGCGGAGAAAATATCCATGGAGGCGTCGTAGTCCCAGCTATAGCGGCGCTCCTGGCCGGAATTGCGTATTTCGTATTCCGCTTTTTGTTTTGCTGCCGCCCCGGCATCGAGGTGGGAGGAGGCAAACAGCACTTCATCCGTGCCGGGCCGGAAAAAAGCGCAGGTGGTTTTCCCCCTTCCGGGAGACACCCGCCAGCTATCCCCGCTCTCGAAGCTGAGAATGTAAATCTGGAAAAAGGGATTTTCCGGCTCACGCTCGCTCTGGAAGATCAGGAAGTTTCCGTCGGGCGAAAAATAGCCTTCCCCCGAGCGTTTCCCTTCGTAAATCAACTGGCGAACGTTGGATAAATATTGGGATTCTTTGCCGGTATCGGATTCCCCGGCTGCGGCGAGGGCGGTGAGCATCAGCAGCAGCCCGGCTAACGTGGAATAGCCAATCCGTTGTATGCGCTTCATAAAACCATTCTCCTGCATCTAAACTGATCCATTGAATTCGATTTTCGCTCCTCCCGGAAAAGGGCGTTAATATAACCTTTTGCTCGCGGGACGGGGAATGTTTTTGAAAAAAATAGCCTGGTTGCGCCTATGGGCGGGGGAGATTGGAATTGCGATTGTAGAACGTTTTAATCCGGGGATTTTCCAACCAGAGCGCTGAAAAAATGGCCAGCAAGGTTACCACGGCCATAATGACGGCCATGCGTATCCAGGGCAGCCCCGCGGCCTGGCGCATCCGCAGCACCGCCAGGGTGGTATCGATCCACACCAGCGCGCCCAATCCCAATATCGCCTGCCACAGCCGCGGCGCCCAGGCTTTCCGGACAAACAATATCAACAGCATTACAAGAATCAAAAGCACCGGGAGGTAGGCTTCCCGCCGTAAAAAGTGGGCGGCGAGGAGCAGCGCGGAAAGAATGACGGGGAGTAAGCGGAGTAACATCATATCGATAAACCGGTTAAAGATCAATCCAATAGCCCAGCGCGACCAGCAAAACGGTCAGCGCGCCATATACCAGTTCCAGGATTCCGATTTTTTTTGCCGGCGCCGGGCGGCGGAGCGGCGATAACCCGATGGCCGCGCGCAGCAGGAGCGCCATTAACGCCGGGACGGCCAGCCAGGGCAGCAGCTCCAGGCGGATCAGCACTACCGCGGCCGCTAACCCGGCGAGATGGGCGAGCAGCGTTGCCAGGGCGGGAGATTTTTCCCCCCGTTCCAGGCGCAGCCGCGTCCGCACATAGACAATGGAAGGGAGCGCCCGCGCCAATAGAACCGCCCAGAGCGCCAGGGCTTTGCCCAACGGCCATCCCCCGGCCAGGGCAATAGCGGAGGCTACCGCGGAGAGCGCCAGCGGCCCGGCCAGTTGGGGAATCCATTCCCGGCCCTGTTTTTGAGCGTCGTAGGCCAGGTAGATGAGGGCGAAAGGGAGCGCCGGAACCAGCGGACGGAGAACATAAAAACCGGCGCTCATGCCCGCCGCAACAACGCCCAGCAGGGCGATGGCCGCATACAGCACCATAAACCTTTCGGCCAAAGGCGTCCGGGGGTAGCGTTTTCCCCGCCGCCAGTCGGAAAAAGCGATTTTGAAGGGATGGCGGGTGAGGAACCCGGCAACCGCGGCAACCGCGATGAGCACACCCGGCCAGGAGGGCGCTGCCAGCAGTCCCAGCGCGACCGGCTCTAACAGGAATCCCCATCCGCCGTGCTCCACCGGCAGGGCGAGGGGTTTGAGTTTGATTTTATGGGATAAATTGGTTTTGGTCGCCAAACTTTACGTTGATTGCTTTGTTCAATCCGTTTTCGTTTGCTTTCGCTGCGCCAATAACTTCTGGCGGAATTTTTGTAAATATTCAGTGCGCTTTTGCCAAAATTCCAATTCTTGCTCAGGCGTTAAGTTGGATAACTTTTCTAATAACTGTTCCGCACCCCGGTGTTTCATTGCTACGCAATCGAATTTCTTCTTATTCATACTTTATAACCTCCAAAGGTGAATATATTGCAATCTGATTATATCCCTGAAGTATGTTTACAGCATTCTAGTGCATTGCGCACTAAGTTGTTGAACCCTTTCTCCTGGGTCATTCCCGAATGTTTCTATCGGGAATCTATAAGTTTTAGGCCTGTGGATGCCCGATAAAGACATTCGGGCATGACAAAGGG
>WYBG01000620.1 GCA_011526015.1 Deltaproteobacteria bacterium
GCGGTTTTAAAAGTTGCCACAAAGGCTCTAAAACTCGAAGGTTCACTAAAAAATGTGTAAAAATCTTGGTGAAACTTTGTGATTTTGTGGCTTCGTGGCAAAAATTTGGACTTTTAAAACAGCTTCTAAGGAAAAAATCTGGCCTGACACGAGAATCTGCCCGGCATGTGTCTCTCGCCACTGATTCGATATTCCAAGCTGATACTTGATCGTTTTCGTGGGCGATACGCCAAAGATGCTGTTGATCTCCGCCCCGGTCGCGAGAACCATGACGGCCACCTTGTGTTCAGGAGGAGGGGCCAATGCGATCAGATAGCGGATGTCGCAAACCCTGGCACGGACATTTTCATTCCAACGCGCCTCTATCACGTCCTCCGAGCCGGGATGATGGTGGCCGAAATCAATCGTGACCGATTTCCCGGTATGGTGTTTCACCTCAAGCAACTGGTGGCGAAGATCTGGAAATAACCCACCGCCTGGCGGATAGTAGTAGCCGAGTATCTTCGCGACCTCGAACTCGAACCAATGGCCCTTCGGGCGAACCTCAAGGATACGCCCGCCTGCATCCCGCGGGGCCTCCACGCCCATTAGCGGCTTGAGAAGCATCGCGATCTCTTCCAGCGTGAAAAGGATATTCCGGTCAGCCGGTGCATTCGCCAGAGGGTCGCCATCACCGAGGTCGAGGGAATGGATGCGATCTCTTTTGGCAAGGGCTGATTTCAGGATATCGGAGGCACGGGTCATTAAACGCCTCCATCCCATTCAATGCCAAACGCTTCATACACGGCAACGTTAATGTCATGCTCAAGTTGCCTGATGCTGTCGAGCGCCGATTGCTGCTTCGTTTGTTCGACCAGTTCTCTGGTAAGTGTTGAAACACGCAGAGCCGCCGGTGTGTCGGGATGTGGAAGGGGATACCTGGCCACATACTGAGTGATGTAACGGCGACGCGCAGAGTAGAGCTTATTGCTGAACGCAGCGTCATGAAAGCGCGTCATTAGATCGGAGTTCGCAACGCCGAGGATAAGATACAGGGTTTCCTCCGGGGTGCCCGGTCGCAGGGTAATCCAGTAACAGTCCCCGTTTACGAGATACTCCTCGTAAACCAGATAAAATTTAGGCTCGGCGCTGATATCCGGAAAGACAATCTTTGGCGAAACCCACGCAGCGGGATCCTGCGGAACCCAGATTTCATACCATCTTCGACCGGCTTCGGCGACATAGCTTCTCGCTTCCAGGCGAGAGCGGAAACTCTCCAGATATCTCCGAGTGCCGGGATAGTCGGCAAGGTTGATAACGCGTTTCCCGTTGCCGGAAACCAGGTGGGGATAGAGGACGCGCGCGGCAGGGACATAGCGACCGGGTAATGCCCAGCGGCGCGCGTCCTCATGGCTAAGGATGGGCCGGAGCAACTCACTTTCCGGACATTTTTCGCGAGGCAGGGCAGCCCAGTTTTTGCGAATAAACACCTCGTCTGCCGTGGTTTTGATCCCAACCCGGACGAAGGCAACATCTTCAATCACCTGATGAGAATATTCGCGGATTCGGCTAAGGAACTCGGATTCCTGCGATGAGACCAGTCGCCAAACATCCGTAGCGCCAGGAGTAACAGCAAAATGCCCCCTGGTGATGGCGAATGTACCTTCTGGGGCGTCAACAATACCCTCATCTCCAAACGCAAGGGCTTCGATGATTCCGCCGCTCACCCGTGCCGGGGTCTCATCTTCTTGCACAGACCTGGTATGCGAGTAAATTCTTGTGAAGGGAACGGTGTAGGACTTGGGGCCTTTGACACGGTTTTTGCGTCGCGCAATCAGGACGGCCGGAAGGACTGCGGCTTCGAATAGTTTAGTATCGCCAAGATCGATCACATCGAGCACTTCAAGTTGAGTCGTAAGATAGCTGCGAATCGCCTTGCCTGCCAGAGTGGTCATAAAACGGTTAGAGGTGATTATCCCGAGGATTCCACCGTTTCTAAGCACGTCGCCGATGGCTCGAATGAAGGCGTGATAGAGATCGACCCGGCCCGACAGGTCGTAGCGATTCGCAATTCGCTGAGCCTCAGCGGCCCCAAGAACCTGGGTGCGGACGTACGGAGGGTTCGCAATAACCAGGTCAAACCGGCTCCCAAGCCCGGCGCTGGCATCCTGTTCCGACCACAGTTCTTGTTGAGGTGTGAACTCTGATGCAACCCGGAGAAAGTCTCCCTGAATGAGGTGAACAACACCGCCCGGATGAGCCAGGCGGTTTCTGGCTTCGCCCAGGGCCTGGGCATCGGCCTCAACCCCCACCGCCTGCCAGTTCTTAATCCCGTGTTCGAGGAGGGCTTCGATAGCAGCGTTGAGCAATTGCCCATCGCCGCATGCCGGATCAAGAACGCGGAGAAGTTCGCTGCGACTCCGCTCAAGATATGCGATAGCTTTGTCGGCTACGAACCTGGCCAGGGGAGCAGGCGTATAGTGCGCTCCCATTCGCTTCCGGATGGACTTTGTTGATATGTTCTGGCTATCTTTCATCGTCCCGGGCTTTCATATAGAAAAACTATTAAGATTTCTCCCGCGCCCGGTTCACCAAAATCAGCAGCGATCCGAATACGAAAATAATGGCGCCGAACCAGAGGATGCTGATCAGCGGTTTCTCGCTCACTTCCACCGCTAACATGTCGCGGGCGCTTTCACCCTCTTGCTGGGCGGAAAGGATCACCAGGTTCACCTGGCCGCTGTTGGCGTTCACCGAGGCCACCCGGATGCGGTAAGGGGTGTTGGGAACCTCCACGTCGCTGCCCGCCATTTCGCCGTTCTCCGCTTTCAACACCGGCTTCAGGTTATACTCTTTGGGATAGCCGCCTTCCTGAACCTGCACGGTAAGGTCCGCGGTGATCTCCTGGGAATTCGCCCCCATGTTCACCAAGAATTTGTTGAAGGTGATTTTCAGGTCCCCCACAACGGTGGACTCGGTTTTCCCTAAGGCCACCTCGTTGCGATTGCTAAACTGCGCCGGGGTGAAGGAAATCGGGGAAATGTAAATATCCCTGGCGAACTGCGCTTTCACGTCCGGGGAAATGATGTAGGATTTGGAATATTCGCTATAGTAGAATTGGGGATAGGCGTCGTATTCGCCGCCCCCGGCGGTTTTGACTCGCAGTTTCACCCGGTCGCGGCCATCCGGTTGGGACACGAAGTTGACGAATTGAATCTGGTAGCCGAATTCGGTGTTGGTGAATTCGCCCCGGGGCAGCATCACTTTTTCGCTGCTGTCATAGATCGAAGAGGTGATGATCCCGATCGCCATGAAGCCCAGCCCCACGTGGGCCAGGTAGCCGCCCGCTTTGGTAACATTCTGTTTGATGAACAGGTAAGCCACCTTCGCGTTGATGATGATAACAAACGCAGCCAGGAAGAACAAGCCGATGGAAATCACGTGCCGCATGCCCAGCGCCACGGCCAGCAGGGTCAGTATAAAGGCTCCGCCGGCGCTCCAGGCCAGGGTTTTCAGGTTGCGGAACTCGGAAGTCTTCCAGGCCAGCAGCGGGGCAATGGCCACGAATATGAGCATGAAAACGGCGATCGGCTGCATCATACTGTTATAGAAATCCGGTGAAACGCTCTGCGGTTTGCCCATCCAGGTGGTGTAAATCGGCGCGGAGGTTCCGAACAGGATCACCAACCCCAGGAGGATCAGCACCATCATTCCCCCTAACATGAAGGTTTCCCGGTTGAGCAGCCCGCCCTCGAAGCGCACCGGTTTTTCTCCGCCCTGGCGCTCTTTCAGGATAAACCAGGCCAGCGCGGCAAAAAACAGCCCGGTGAAGAGGCCCTGGAAAATAATGAGGTAGAGGCTTAACCCGGAAGGCGCGAAGGAGTGCACGGAAAAGTCGGTGAGCACCCCGGAACGGGTCAAAAAGGAGCCCCAGACCATGGTCAGGAAGCTCATTCCGGCTAACAGGTAATTGGTTTTTATCAGCGACTTGCGCCTGGCCTGCACCATGATTCCGTGCATCAGCGCCAGGCTGAATACCCAGGGCACGATGGAGGCGTTTTCCACCGGGTCCCAGCCCCAGTAGCCGCCCCAGCCCAGGGTAATGTAGGCCCAGTAGCCGCCCATGATGATGCCGGTGCCCAATATCATCACGTTGAAGATCACCCAGGGGCGCGCCGCCTTGATCCATCCCGCGCTGTCGCGGGTAATCATTCCCGCCATAGCAAAGGCAAAGGGCACCACCGTGGAGCTGTAGCCGATAAACAGGGTAGGCGGGTGAATAACCATCCAGGGATTTTGCAGCAGGGGATTCAACCCGGCCCCGTCCGCGGGCAGAAATCCCAGCGGGGCTTCCTGGTGAATGTGCCAGATCATGGCGAAGGGATTTTTCTTGAGCAGGATGAGCAGCAAAAAGCTTTGCACCAGCAGGATCATCACCATCACTAAGGGGTTTTTCCGGGCGGTGGTTTTGATGAGAATCAGCCCGAAGATGCTGCCGTAGAGCAGCCACAGCAGGAAAGTCCCTTCCTGCCCGGCCCACAGGGTGGAGAACAGATAAAATTGATTCAAAATGGTGGAGGAGTAGCTGTAAACGTAATTGACCCGGAAATCGTGGCTCATAATGGAGATAAGCAGCAGGAGCATGGCGGAGAGCACGCCCGCGCCCATAATGATGAAGGCGCGGTTTCCCAGGGTCAGCAGGCTTTCCTGGCGGTCGCGATAGTACAAATAGTACGCCGTTGTGGAGACCACGGCGCTGATGAAAGCGACCCCGATGGTGAATAAGCCTGCGACGGTAACACCGGTCAGGCCGTTGATCATGATTTCACCCCCTCCACGCTTTCGGCTTCGTATTTGGAGGGGCACTTGACCAGGAGCTCGTCTGCCTCGAACGCGCCGTCATGATAACGCCCGCGCGCAACCACTTCCGTGGCGTGTTCGAAATTGGAGGGTTTTACCCCGTGGTAAATCACCTGGAACTCCTCTCCCGACCCATCTATCAATCGAAAATTGAACGTCTTGCTGTCCATATCATACGCTTCCGAGCCGTTCACCCGGGCGCCTTTGATCTGTACCGTTGCCCCCTTTTTCTTCGCTTCCGCTAAGGAAACGTAAGGGGTGAGGGATTTCTGGAAATTCACCCCGGCAAAGACCAAAAACGCCAGAATAATTACGCCTCCGACGATGAATTTAGGCTTCATAACGACTCTCCTGTATTTATCTGATAATTGAATTCACCATTTAGACTTGTCTTTAGACCTGCCAGGTCTATGCAACGGTTGTTAAACGTTCAAGGAGCTTGAGCGCATGGGCGCTTATGATTCCTGTTTTGTCTGCGAACTTTTCTTTGCTTTTTTCCGGGTTCTGGATTTGGGAAAGATTGACACCAAAGCCCGGAGGGCCGCATTGACGCTTGCCGAATCCGGGAAAAATTCGACCAAATCCGGTTCGATAATTACGATATTGGAGCCTTTCGCGTATTTCCGGGCGTATTTGTTGGGGCGAAGGATTGAAAAGTCGTATTCCTTTCGCATCTCCGGCTCTTTTGTTCTAATGGGTTCTCTCTTCATATTTCTTTCTCTCGCCTTTTGTCGCCGCACGGGCGCTAATGATACGGATAGCGTTGCCGTGTTCGGCGAAAACGACCACCACTATCCGAAAACTTTGTGACATTCCAATGATAATATATCTTTCTTCCGTTTCAGAATGATCCGGGTCATCTCTGATCCCTGCCAGGGGATCTCCAAAAACAGTAGCCGCTTCCAGAAAACTTACGCCATGTTTCTTGTAATTGGATTTCGCCTTTTCGGGATCCCATTCAAAGCGTAAGCCCATTTTATTCCTCTGATCAGGATGACTCTCTTACCCTTCCCCGGTAAGGACGAATTGCCATACTGTTTACATTTTTGCTTAACTTTTTATATCAATTTTTCTTTTTAGATACTTTACCTTGCGATCCAGGTACAGCAAATAAAAAAAGATTCCCCCCCAGACGATCAGGGTTACGGCCATCACGATATAAATATCCGCCCCGGCCATTTTCGGCGCGGCCATGTCCACCGCCGTCGAATCGCCCGGGATATCCAATAATGTGATGATATTGAGCATTTTCAATTGTCCTCGAATTTTATGCCTTCGGTTCCATTACGTGTTACGTTTTACGCATTACGCAATACGCAATACGTAAATTTTAAGCCTCGTACCGTTCCATTTCCAGCTGGCGGTGCAGCAAGGCGGATTCCACTTTCAAGCGCAGCATCCAGTAATAGAGCAAGGTAAAGCCGGCTAAGGAATTGGCAAATACAATACCGATTTTGGATTCCATCTTGATCTGCATGTCCGGGTTGATAATCGGGTCCGGGTGGAGGGTTTCTACCAGGCGGGGGGCCACGAACATAAAGAATACCATAGCGATAGATGCGATAATGGAATACACCGCGGCCAGGCGGGCGCGTTTATCATCTTCCTCCACGGCGGAGCGCAGGGCCAGGTAAGCGGCATAGATGAGCATCAGGATGAAAATGGAGATTTGCCGGGGGTCCCAGTTCCAGGCTTTGCCCCAGATTTCCGCCGCCCAGACCGCCCCGGTAACGGTGGCCAGGATGGTGAAGATCAACCCGATCTCCGCGGAGGAGGCCGCCCAGGTATCGTATTTCAGGTCTTCTTTTTGCAAATAACGGATGCTGTAAACCGCCGATACCACGAACGCCACCGAGGCCACCCAGGCGCAGGGCACGTGGAAGAACAGGATGCGCACGCTCTGCCCTAACTCCTTCACCACCGGCTGGGCGTATAGAAACGCCCCCGCGATGACCGCGCTCATCCATACGCCTAAGAGAATTTTCCACCAGTTTTTATCTAAGTTCATCGGTTTTTCGCCTCAAAATTGTTTTGTGCAACCCGGCGAATCAGATTTCAGGTATTGATAGGCCATGACAGATCTTTTTCTCCAGCTTGTCCGGTATTTCCGTATGGCGTGGAACCGCTTCAACTTCTCCGGTCCGTGGATTACACCAAAGTGAATGTTGCCGGCCTTCTCTTTTTAGGTAGCAGCCGTACTTGCGGAGATGTCTTAGCAATGCGTTACGCTTCATTGCAACACGACCGTCTCCCGGATGGCATCGCGTGGTACTCCACGCAAGGCATCCTCCCGGCGATCCTCAAGTATTAACGCGATGGCTTCTGCAAGGCTTTTGCGGCATTCTTCAAGCGTCCGTCCCTGCCCGTTTGCGCCGGGGATTTCCGGACAATAAGCGATGTACCAATCGCCGTCTTTCTCGATAATGGCAGTAAACTCATTGTGCATATTATTTCTCCCGCATCTCATCCCGGCAGAAACACAATCCCGGTCTTCTGGGATGAAACATTTTGCAATCCCATCCCGACAAATACACAGACATCCCTGTTTGTAAATCGGGATGAAATCTTCCTGATTTCATTTTCTCCACACAAATTCAAACAGCAGCAAAGAGGCCGTTACAATCACGACCGAAAAGGAAAATAATACCTGCAACTCAGATATACAATCATAAAATACTGCGCCTTCCAGTGCAAGGCGCGTGCCGTTGATGGCGGAAATCAGCACCGGCAGGGCAATGGGAAAGGCCAGCACCGCAAACAGCGCCCCCCGGCTGCTGGCAATGGAAATAATCGCCGCGATGATGGTCGCTACCGAGGCCAGCCCGAAACTGCCCAGCAGCAGAATGGCCGAAAAGATGCCATAATTCTCGATCCGGGCGCTCATCAAAACGATATATAGCGGAATGATGATGATTTCCAATCCGAACAGCAGCACCACGTTGAACATCCATTTGCCTAACCAGACGGCGTTGGGCGGCAATA
>WYBG01000621.1 GCA_011526015.1 Deltaproteobacteria bacterium
ATTGTCATTCCGGTTTTTTCCGACGCTCTTCCGGAAAAATACCGGAATCTTTTGGCTTAAAAAGAGGATTCCGGTATTCCGCTCCGCTCCAACCGGAATGACAATGACTTTTAAAACAGCTTCTTAGAGGGAATAATGAAATTTTACTGGGAGCGGCGTCGGCGATAAAAGGAGGGATGTGAATGCTCGCCACGTACTGGCCGTCTGTAATCGCATCGGGAACGTAAATCATTTCCGTAACGGTTCGATCCGGGCGGGATTCGACAGTAAGAGCGCGGCTGCCGGGCGGGATGTTCCAGAAAATGCGGTGCACGTTCATTTGCCCCTCGTCGAACATGCGGTCCAGCGAGGGAACGTCCACCAAAAGGTGTTTCAAGGGCAAACCGGCCAGGAAACGCATCGCTTCAAGGGAGAAAAAAGGCGGGGGCGTTTCCGCGTAACGGCGGGATTTTTTAGAAGCATCATTGGGCAGGGTGCGGATGATCAGCCCTTCTAAAAATTCGCTGGATGAGTTTTGCAGCGCGGTTTCCAGGGTATCCCGGGTGATCAGTTTATCGCCGGCCTGTTTTGCGGGTTGGTAGGTGTCGGAAGTCTGCGCCGCTTCAAGGGGCCGCACTGTCATCAGGGTGGCGGGGATGAAGCAGTCGCGCAGCACTTCGCCCACGGAAATGCGCTCCCCGGTGATGTGCCCGGCGCATTCGGTATGGGTGCCGTTGCAGTGGGGAATGAAACGGTAAATCTCCACGTTGCAGCTTCCGCCTCTGCGGGTATCGCCGATGAAACCGCCCATTTCCAGCGCCTGCGCCACGGCCGGCTCCGCCCCGAAGTGGTTGGGCTGTTCGCCGTTGAAATTCAGGGGAATAGAAATGTCGATGGGATGGGCGGCGTCGATTTCATACCTCGCGGAAGCGCTAGAAAATTGCAGTTTCATCGCGCCCCCGGGGCGGTTTTAAAAAACTGCTCCACTTCCGGAACCCCGGCCTGCAGCGCCTCCTGAAGCCCTCCTTCAAAGATTACCCGGCCTTCATGGAGGAAAATAATCCGGTCCGCCAGGCGAAAGATGCTGGGAATTTCGTGGGTTACTAACACAATGGTCATGCCGAGCTGGTTTTTCAACTTGAGGATCAGGTTATCCAGCGCCGCAAGGGTAACCGGGTCCAAACCGGCGGAAGGTTCGTCGCAGAACAGCAGAGGCGGGTCCAGGGCCAGGGCCCGGGCCAGGGCGGCGCGTTTGCGCATTCCCCCGGAAAGCTCGGCAGGAAATAAATCCACCGCGTGGCCAAGCTCCACCAGTTCCAGTTTCAGGCGCACTAATTGCCGGATCAGCGCTTCGGGCAGGCGGGTGTGCTGCTCTAAGGCAATAGCGACGTTTTCCCCCACGGTGAGGGAATTCAGCAGCGCCCCGTTCTGAAAGAGCACCCCCATTTTCAAGGAGAGCCGGGCTTGCTGGCGCTCCTCCAAACGTCCCAGCGCCGCCTCCATAATGGTAATTTGCCCCTGCTGGATGGGATGCAGGCCGATCAAATGTTTCAGCACCGTGGTCTTCCCGCACCCGCTCTTCCCCAGGATCACGGTGACCTGATTGCGGTACACGCTGAAGGATACCTCCTTCAGAATCGGGCGCTGGCCGAAGGCGGCGGAGAGACGGCTGACTTCGATGATTTTTTCGGGCATGGAGTTGTTTTCGAAGATTATGTGGCAAGTTTTTCGATTTATTACGCGCCCTCTAAGAGCGTGTTTGAAAAATCTTCTGCAACCGTTTACGACTAAAAAATGGAACGCGGATGACGCCGATGACACGGATTTTCGCGGACAAACTAAAGGATGCTGCTAAAAAATCTGTGTGAATCCGCGCCATCTGTGTTATCCGTGTGCCATTTGAACGATTTTAGGGCGCTGAATTGAATTTTCAAACACCCCCTACAAGAGCGACCCTGCCTCCACCCGCTTCGCCAGAT
This sequence comes from Deltaproteobacteria bacterium, assembly GCA_011526015.1. GTDB lineage: Bacteria > Calditrichota > Calditrichia > RBG-13-44-9 > J075 > JABWBP01. The sequence goes on from WYBG01000621.1 coordinate 1,959, forward strand.
CCCAAACGGCGCGGAAGTGGGCGCGGTCGCGCTCCGTAAACGGCACATTCCGCCGCGCGGAGACGATTTCCGCCAGCGCCGCCGCCTTGTCAAAGTCGAACACCGCCATCCCTTCCGCCCCTCCCCAGGAAAACGAGGGCACGAATTTGGGGGGCATTCCCGCTCCGAAAATATTGCAACTGGCTCCCACCACCGTTCCGGTATTGAACATGGTGTTGATGGCGCACTTGGAATGGTCGCCCATCATCAATCCCACAAACCGTTTGCCGGTATTCACCGGTTTCCCGTTTAGCAGCACCTGGATAACGCCGTAGTTGTTCTTCAAATCGGAGTTGTTGGTATCCGCGCCTAAGTTTACCCAGGCGCCTAAGTAGGCGTGCCCCAGAAAGCCGTCATGCTGCTTATTGGAATATCCCTGCACGATGCATTCCTCGACCTCCCCGCCGATTTTGCACACCGGGCCGATGCTGGTATTTTCATAAATCTTCGCCCCGATTTTGATGCGCGATTGCTTGCCGACGTACAGCGGTCCCTCTAACACCGCGTTGGGCATCACCAGCGCCCCCTCATCGATCCATACCGGGCCGTTTTCCGCGTCGATCACCGCGCCCGGCTTGATTACCGCCCCGGTTTCGACGGTCACGTTTTCTCGCCCCAGGACGTGCACGCCTTCCCACACCGCGCCGGCAATCTTGCCCGGTTCAGCCAACTCCCGGTAGTCCCGGGCAATTTCCTCCCCGTTCCGGGAAATTGCATCCCAGGGGTATTCGATCAGCCGGGCGTTGGAGAACTCCCGGCGGCTTTCCGGGGAATTCAAATGCGTTTCCACGATTGCCCGGGTATCCAATCCTTCCTCGCTTACGAAACGTTTTACTGCGCCGGCGCCGGCGCGCCAGGCCAGCAGGTTTGCGCCGGATAAAAGCGCAGCGCCCTGCTCCAGGCGTTTCAACGCCCCGGTTTCTTCCCCGCCCGCCAGCCAGCGGCCGTTGACCAACAGAACTTCTTCCCCCGCCGGGAGGGCGTCGAAACAGCGCGAATTCTCCAGGTAAAAGTCGCACAGATATTTTCGCGCCAGAAAATAGCACCTTTTCTGCAACTGCGCTTCGATTTTTTCTTGCAGGGTTCGCGCCCCGCAGCGCAGTTCCCACACCGGCCGGAAATAGACCAGGGGGAGCAAGTTGAGGTAGTGGTGATCCTCAAACAGGACTGTTTTCATGTTCATTTTTCCCAAATAAAAAAGCAGTGCTGCAACTCAACACTGCTTTTTTAGCATCGCTGATACAACCGGGCGGGTGAGCTATTTGAGCTTAAAGTTGAAGGGGATGCTCACCCACACCTTTACAAACTTATCCCGCTGCTTGCCGGGTTTGAATTTGAACTGTTTGGCGGCGGCGATGGCGGCGTCATCCAACAGGGGATGGGATTTCAAGATTTCCACCTTTTCCACGTCTCCCTGGGTAGTTACCAGCACCTTTACCACTACGGTTCCTTCGATTTGCGCCTTGCGGGCCAGTTCCGGGTAAACCGGCTCCACCCGCTTAACCTCTACCGGTTTCTCGGAAAGCGCATAGAAGGGTACAATCGGCTCTTCCTCTTCTTCCGGAGGCGGGGGAGGAAGCTCCTCGGTCGGTTTATCGAATTCGAACATCTGTTCGTCGATGGTCAAATCTTCCGGAAGCTCCTCGTCTTCCGACTGCAAAGGAATTTTAGGCCGGGCCGGGGGAGGCGGTTTTTGAATTTGCTGGGTCGGCGGGATCTCGATCGTTTCGATGTTCTGATCGATCACCTTTTCCAGCTTTACGGAAGATTCGAACTTTTTGAAGGCGTAAAAGATTCCGATGGTGAAAATCAGGGCGATAATTAACGCCAATTCAAACCATTTCGGATACCTTTTCCGCAAGTCCGCTTCCGGTTCTTTATAGATTAATTGACGGTGCGCCATTGAGACCTCCTTACCCTACCTTCTGGAGGGCGGAATAATTGACTCTCAGGGTATTTGCTTTCCGGAGCTCTTGCTGAACGTCGATGAGAATCCCCATATCAGCCCCTTCGTCAACTCTGAGGGAGATTACCAGGCGGGGATTCTCAACCAGTTTTTGATAAGCGATCGTCCGCAGTTCATTCACGTCTTTAATGGTAACATCATCGATGACCACCCGGTTCTTGCGGTCGATCCATATCGTGGAGACATTCCTTTTACTTTCCAGTTTTTGAATCTTGGCAGCTTCCGGCAGTTTTACCTGGAGCCCGGTATATTCCCGCAATACCGTGCTGACCATAAAAAAGATCAGCAACTGAAAGATAATATCCGGCATGGACGCGGTAGGAATGCCGATCTTCAACTGGGATTTTCTCTGGATCTTTACTGCCATGAATTCTCCTTGCCCATAACGAGCGAATGATTTTAGGAGTTAAGTTGCCGGAAATTACACCTCTTCCGGCTCCGCGATGGAAATCCGGGTGGCATCGGCTCTTTTTAGCTGATCGAGAACTTCGATATAGACTTTGTACTTGGTCAGCCGGGTGGTTTTCACGGAGATGATCAGCTTGTCATTTTCATTCAGCTTGTCGCGCACGATACGCTCCACGTCGCGCACGTTCACGACCTCATTTTCCAGTAAAACTTCCCCGGCGTCATTGATCAGGATGTTCAAAATATTTTTCTTGGGAATTTTTTCCTCGGTCACGTCCGGGGGCGGCAACACCAGGCGCAACCCCTTATCCACGTCGATGGTGGTACAAACCAGGAAAAAGATCAGCAAAAGAAAGGCAATGTCGGCAAGCGATGCAGAAGGGATTTCGACATCTTCTTTTTGGCGTTTTTTCAGGGGCATACGTTCGACCTCTCTAAAATCGGTGATTAGCGGGCGCCTTGTATATCAATCAAGGTATCCACCAGTTCTGCGGAGGCTTCTTCCATGTCGATAATCAATTTATCGATCCGGGTCGTGGCCAGGTTATAAAAGAGCTGGATGGTCATGGCTACAATCAGCCCGAACAAAGTGGTCAACAAAGCCTGGGAAATACCGCCGGCAACGACGGCGGGAGAAATATCATTGGCTTCCTTGATCGCCTCGAAGGCCACGATCATTCCCCAGACGGTGCCGGTAAACCCTAACAGGGGGGCAACAACAATGATGAAGCCAAGCCAAATCATGCCTCTTTCCAAAAACGCCATTTCGATGGAGCCGGCATTGGTAATGGCTTTTTCTGCACTTTCAATACCGTCTTTTGCCCGGCTTAATCCGGCGTGCATAATGGAAGCTACCGGGCCATGGGTCTTTTCACAAAGTTCTAATGCGCCAGTGATTCCTTCTTCTTTGAGTTTTACACGGGTTTGGGCCATAAATTTCCGGGTGTTTACACCCGCGCGGAACAGCAGGATCAACTTGGCAATGCCAATCGCCAAACCGAGAATCCACAGAATCAGAATGGGATGCATAAATGCACCGCCCTGAATATACAAATCGACCATAAGCTCGAGCCTCCTCGCTTCGATTAACTTGTTGTTTCCTAATGTTTGGCAAATATTAAGGATTCATTCCCAAAAAGTCAATATCTTTTTATGTGTGGCGGCCTGCCGGGGAGTTCCAAGTCAAATCTTAATTTGGGTTTAGAGAAGCAGGGGCGGGATGAAATTGCCAATTAGCAGTTGGCAATTGGCAATTATTAGGAGCAGGGGCAGGGGCAGGGGCAGGGGCAGGAGTGCAAAACTTCAGTTTTGCAGGGATAGCAGCACCAACCGCCGGAAGCGGGGGTGCGGGGGTGAAAATGGTGAACAGTGCAAATTAAAATTTGCACTCCTGCCCCCTGCTCCTGCTCCCGCCGCCGCCCGGCTTATTGCAGCGAGGCGATCCGCCGGGCTTCTCCGAAGAGCCTGAGCGCCTTTTGATACTGGGGATCGCTGCCGAGTGTGATGTAATAGTAGCCGTTGGCGTCCCAAAACCGGCGGGCGATCTCCGCTTTCAAGCGCAGTTTGAGGTATTCGGCGTCCTGGTCGAATTCCCGGTCGGCAAACTCCACTTTTTTCTCCCGGCAGAGCTTTTTGAACTCTTCCAACTGCTGGGGCGTGATTTGAACCCTGTCGCGGAATTTAACCAGCGAGGTTTTCCATTCCGGGTGTTTCGCCGCGAAATGATTGGCATAGTCGAAGAAGAGCCGCTTCTGGGAGATTTTATTGATCAATTCCGGCGATTGGGAAAGCTGGCCGGCGGGCACGTAAACATCCGGTTGAATGCCCCCGCCGCCATATACCGCGCGGCCTTTTTGGGTATAGAATAAGGGGCGGTTCTTCAGGCTGTCCTCGCTGGTCCAGCTGGAATCGGGAATTTCTTCATAATACTCATCCACGTCTTTGCCTTTGTAATCCCGCTGGATGCAGCGCCCCGAGGGGGTGTAATATTTGGCGGTGGTAATCCGCACCGCGGAGCCGTCCTGCAAGGGGAATTCCTTTTGTACCAGCCCCTTGCCAAAGCTGTTTTCCCCGACGATCAATCCCCGGTCATAGTCCTGGATCGCCCCGGCAACGATTTCGGAAGCGGAGGCGGAGCCGCGGTTGATCAGCACGATCAGGGGGTAATTTCGCACCTCTCCCCGCCCGAATTGGTCCGCGAAGTATTCCTCATCCACTTTTTGGGAACGGTCGCGGGTATAAACGATCAGCCGGTGGCCGTCGATGAATTTCCCGGTCAGTTTTACCGCTTCGTGCAGGTAGCCGCCGGAGTTCCAGCGCAGGTCCAGCACCAGGCGCTTCATCTTCTGCGCTTCTAATTTCCGCAGCTCTTCTTCCACTTCCTTGACGGTAATGGCGGCAAAGCGGTTGACGGCGAGGTAGCCGGTGCTGTCATCGGCCATAAAACCGGCCGTGATAGTCGAAATGGGAATCACGTCGCGGGTGATGGTGAACTCCAGGGGCTGCTCCGTTCCTTCCCGCAGGATGGTAACGTTGACCGTGGTTCCCTTGGGACCCTTCAGCTTCCCGGGAACTTCCTCACGGGAAATGCCGATGACCGATTCTCCGTTAATTTTGACGATCCGGTCCCCCGCGCTCAATCCTAATTGCTCCGAAGGCGATCCCGGGATCGGGGCGATGACGGTTAAATACCCGTCCAGCACGTCGAACTGGATCCCGATCCCTTCGTATTCCCCGCTGAAATTCTCTTTATTCTCTTCCACGCGCTCTGCCGGGATATAAACGGAGTGCGGATCCATTTTTTCCAACATGCCATTGATGGCGCCTTCCACAGCGTCATTCCAGTTCACGTCTTCCACGTAATACACCTGCGCCAGCCGGGCCACGCTGATCAGTTTTTTGAGCTGCGTATCGATTCCCTGCTGGATATCGGCAAATACCTTATGGGTCAGCAAGAACCCGGTAACGCTCAACAGGATCACGGCGATGATTAACAGAGTGGGATTCCGTCTGGCTTTAAACATGCCGGGTTACCTCCGTTATTTTAAGAAGAATGCTTTGGTTGTGTCATCTTGCGGTAATAATACGTAATGCGTAAAACGTAAGGCGTAACAAGAACGGAATACGCAGTAAATCATTTTGTATTGCGTATTGCGTATTGCGTATTGCGTATTGCGTTTTACGTTTTACGTTTTACGCATTACGCCGCCCCCCGCATCGTCACGTGGTTAATAAAACTGCTCCCCTCTTCTCTCTTGCTCCTCCCAGCGGCGCAGCCTTTTTTTATTCCGCCTGCGAATTAAATATATCGCCAGTATGAAAACAACCCCTAAAATTAACCACAGCAGGGTGTCGATATTCAAAAAAAACAGCCAGCGATAATTTTTTTCCAGCGCCCGCAGCCATGCTTCCTCGAACGCGAATTCATCCATACCGGTGCTCTGCTGCAGCGCCGCCGCCCAGCCGGCCTGCAACACCAGCTCATGGAAATCTCCCCAGGCCACCCCTTCCCGGTCAAGCGTCTCCTTGAGCAGCAGAACCGCGGAGAGGCTCTGCAAGTAGGCCAGCTCCGCCTTCGGCTGCGGGAAATAGAGCAAACTGTCGATGCGCTCCAGGGGAATGGTCTTCCCGGAAAACACCGCGGCGGAGAGTTTGATCTCATCCGCCATTTCCAGGCGGCGGCCGCCCAAGTATTCCGCCAATCCTTCATTATACCATAGCGGCAAGTATAGCGCGGCGAATTTTTGATGAAAGTAGAGGTGGGAAAGCTCGTGCAGAAAATCCCGCTCCAGTTGCGGCAGCGAGCCGGCCCAGGCGGGGCTTTTGACCAGGATCAGGTTTTCCGGGAGGATGTACGCCGCGGAGCTCCACTCCGGCAGGCGGGAGTCCCCGTATTCCCGGAACTCCGCGGGCGAAGCGGCGATAATGATGCTCGCTCTCTCTGCGACGTTCAGCCCGTAAAACGCCTCCAGGCGGGCTCGATGGAATTCTACCATCCGGGCAACCGCGGCGGCGGTTTTTTCATTTTGAGGGGAATAGAAAATCCGAAAATTGTCCTGCTGCAAAGCCAACTTATCCGACTCCTGCGCGAGACCCGGAAGCGCCGTCACCAACAGGAGCAGCAAGAGAAACAGGATAAGGCGAAGGTTAAAACAGGAACGGCCGATTACGGGATGGAAAATAAAAGCCCCGGGAGAGCGCTGCCCCGGGGGCTGGGGAAAATGGATTTGCCGGGAATTTTTCACGTTCTCAAATACCGGGTGAAACATCCGATTAGCAATTCTCGATTGGAAAGACCGCGCCTTAACCATCGCGCGAAGTTACAATTGCCTTTGAATGTGCTGAACCACTAAGTTGATGATCGATTTCAAGGTATCGAACACCCCGGTGCCTTTGATGGCGACGCTTTCGAAATAGGGCACGTTGAAAAAATTCAGCTTCTTTTGCAGAATATCAATCGACTCGGTATTGGGTAAATCCCGTTTGTTGTATTGAATGACCCAGGGATAGTTTTCCAGGGAATAGCCCATGGTCATCAAATTGTTTTCCAGGTCCAGCAGGGTTTCGATGTTTCCCTCCATGCGGTCTTTCTGGGAATCCGCCACGAAAACCACCCCGTCCACCCCGTTCAAAATGATTTTGCGGCTGGAAGCGTAATATACCTGGCCAGGCACGGTATAGAGGTTGAATTTCGGTTTTTTCCCCTTGATCTGCCCCACCTCGATCTGCATGAAGTCGAAAAAGATGGTGCGGTCTTCTTTGGTCTTGAGAGTGACCAGCTCTCCGGTCAGCGAAGGATCCAGCCGAGAGTGAATGTATTCTAAATTCGTCGTCTTGCCGCTCATTCCGGGTCCGTAATAAACAATTTTCAGGTTGATCTCCTGTAACGCCCAATTGATAAACATATACCACTCGCCTCGCTTTAGATTTCCGCTTCAACTATATGAAAGACCACCGCTCTAAATCAAGCGTTTATTTAAAAGACTCATCCAGCATATCACCTAACATACTGCTGAAATCCTGGTCCAAAATGGCGCTGGCATCCTCGCCGGCCTCGGATTCTTCAAAAACGGTCAGCAGGTTTTCAATCGCCTTTTTAGTATAAATGCGCACCAGCCCCAGGGTTACGCTGACATCGAACACGACCACTAAGAAGAAATTATCCCCCACGTTGGAGAGATAGACGTTGCGTTTTTCGCCTTCATGGAACAGCAGCTTGAATTTGGCGTCTTCCCCCACCAATTTTGCCATTTCCGAAGTCGCGGCAAAGTCGCTGGCGGCGAGGGCGGAGAGGATCGCGGTATTTATATCGTCGGTGTTGCCGCGCTGGGTAATGAGCTGCCCGCTGATATCCGCCAACAAAATGGTGGATGCTTTGGTTTTGGCAGCCAGTTCGGATAACACCTTGGTGATCTCATCAAATTGCTTGGCAGTCAAAATGATCTGGCGGCTTCCGTCCTTCAGTTTCTTCACTTGTACCATGCTATGTTCTCCCTGAGTAATGTATTAAAACCGCCCGATGGTGGAGCGGGTTTTTAGCTTTTCCAGGCTGGTTTTCAAGCTCTCTTTCATGCGTTCGATGGCCGCGGCCAGAATTTGCAGCTCGTTTTTGACTTTGATATTCACCGGGGTGTTGAAATTTCCCAGGCTGATCTCCCGGGCCGCCTTGGCCAGATCGATGACCGGGCGGGTAACCTGAACGGTAATTATCATCAGCGCCACCGCTATCGCGGCCAGGGTTCCGATGGCAATGATAACGGCAATATAGATAAGGGTGGTGCGAATCTGCTCGTCCACGAACGATTTCCGCAACCCCACCCTCACCAGCCCCAGCCTGCCCTCTTTGATCGGAAGCTGAATATCATAGACCGCCGTGCCTGCGACGCTCAGCGGCGCCATCCGGTAAGCGTTGCCGCCGGCATAATCGAATCCGGCGTAAAGAGTCTTATCCAACAGCTCCGCGGGCACGTTGCCGTTATAAGTATCGGTCACAACTTTCAAGCTGTCGTTTACGATTATGATGTACTCGTTGCTCAGCATCAGGCGGTAATTGTCCAAAATCCGCTTCATTCCCACTTCGTCGTTCTCGATCAACCGTTCCGCGGCCAGTTCCGCAATGCTGCTGCCCACAATCCGGCCTTGCTTTATCAACGAGTCGGTCAGGGTGCGGTTCAAATAGTAAGAGGTGACAAAAATGATCACGCCGCTGAACACCAGCGCCCCGACCAGGATGTAAATCGCAATTTTGACCCGCAGGTTATTGAAAATACTTTTAGATTCTGCCATTAAACGATTCCCTTGATTTTTCCGAAGACTTGCTTTTGAAATTGATGTTTTTTCTCTTCCGAAGAGATCTCCAGGCTCAGGAACTCGATCAGCAGCGGAAGCTGCCGGCGCTCCAGGTTCTCCCGGTTCCGCTTTAATTCCGCCAGGGTATCCTCCAGAATGATGGAGGCGACCGGCCCCATCGCATAAGTGAATTGATATTCCAG
>WYBG01000124.1 GCA_011526015.1 Deltaproteobacteria bacterium
AGCACCATCCCGGCCGCTCCCGCTGGATTACCCAGGGAGAAGCGGCGGAAATCCTCCGCGCGGAACACGAGCGCGGCCACGTTCACCACGCCTTTTTCAAGGACGCGATGTTAGGGCGATTCTACGCGATCTGCAATTGCTGCGCCTGCTGCTGCGGGGCGATGCAGGCCTGGCGCAGCGGCACCCCGATGTTAGCGTCTTCCGGTTACGTCAGCCGGATCGACCCGGAGCGCTGCGTGGGCTGCGAAACCTGCATCGAGTATTGCCAATTCGGGGCGCTGAAGATGAAAGACGGCGTGGCGGCGGTTGATGAGGGGCGGTGCATGGGCTGCGGCGTGTGCCTCTCCAAGTGCGCCCATGAAGCCCATTCGTTAGTGCGCGACCCGGCCCGGGGAGAACCGTTGCAGATCCGGGAGCTGCTGGCCGGCGCAGCGAGGGAAGCCCGCATCGCTGAGACGAACTGAGGGGATGTTTGAAAAAAGCTGGCAATGGACTGAAGCTAAAAATGGAAACGCGGATACAACGGATTTTCACGGATAAATTTAGAAACATCTGCGCAAATCTGTGTCATCAGTGTTATCTGTGTGCTATTTCGGCGTTTTGGAGGGAGCAGATTCGCGTAACGCTTTCAGGAAACCGCGCATCTCTTCCCACACCTCCTGCCGGGAGAAGAGATCATTATGCCCGGCCTGGGGAACTTTCACCCAGCGGAACGCCGCGCCCATATTGGCGGCGACTTTTTCTCCCTGCGCTATCGGGATGATGGCATCTTGCTCCCCGTGAATGACCAGCGCCGGGCAGCGCACCCGGGAAGCCGCTTCCAGGGAGTTGTAATTCTCATCCAGCAGGGAATTGGCCAGCCAGCGGGGATAGTGCACCGCGGCCACCTCCGGCAGGGAAGACCAGGGGCTGAGCGCAATCAACCCGGCAAGCTCCCGGGAGTGTTTTGCAGCGGTCTGAATGGCCACCGCCGCGCCCAGCGACCAGCCGCAGATGATTTTAGGGGAATTCGCAAAGTTTTCTTTGATCCAGATGAAAGCGGAATCCGCCGCCGCCAACAGCGCCGCTTCCGAGGGCGTTCCCCCGCTGCGCCCATAACCGGGGTAATCCAGCGCCAGAAAAGAGACGCTTAGTTCCTGAAAATCCTCTAAAATTCCCGACAGGCGCAGGGCGCCTAAGTTCTCCCCGTTGCCATGGAAAAACAGCATCACCGGGGTGGAATCAGTGGCGGCTGGTTCGCGGAAGAGCCAGCCGTGCGCCTGCGCGTCTCCCGAAAAGGGAATGTAAACTTCCTCTAACGGCGGGGGAGCGGCGGGCACTCCTAACGGCGGGGCGGGGTAGACCATCTGTCGGATCAGCCAATTCATCGTCAGGAATAATAAAACCGGCAGCGCCAGGAAGAACCCCCAGCGCCGCAGGTTAGTGGAACGGTTTCGATTCATGTTACTTGGAAAACAGTTTCGGGTGCTGCAAATGGAAGCCGGTGGCGTCCTGGTAATTTTTGGCGACCGCCAGCGCCTCCGCCTCGCCGAATAATTTCCCGGTGAAGCTGATGCTGGTGGGAGAACCTTTTTCATCGAACCCGTTCGGCGCCACCACGCAAGGATGCCCGGTCAAATTGGTGAGCAGCAGGTTGGTTGCGAACGAGGGGGCGACGTACACGTCCACTTTCTGCATCACCTCATCCATGGCCTGCACCAACAGCCAGCGGTAGCGGTTGGCGTTGAGGTACTCCACCGCGGGAATAAAGCGCGAATGGCGGAACACGTTCGGCCAGGCGTTCTTGATCTGCCTTACCAGGAGGTCGTCGCGGTTGCTGCGGGTGAGCTCATCGAACGCGGCGGCGGCCTCGGCGCTTAGAATGATCGCCATATCCATCACCGGCATATCCGGCAGTTCGATGGGGATCAACTCCACGCCCAGGGATTTCAGCACTTCCAGCGCCGCGTCGTCATTGGCTTTATTCTCCCGCTCTTCTTCGAACGCGCTCTTCAGGTAACCGATCTTCAATTTGCGAATGTCCATGGCGGGATCATAGTTGAAGGGCGCGTCGTAGAGGGTTTGATCCTCCCCGTCCGGCCCGTAAATCGCGTTGAAAACAATGGCGCAATCCCCCACGCTGCGGCAGATCGGCCCGATCTTGTCCATCGACCAACTTAGCGCCATCGCTCCCTTGCGGCTCACCCGCCCGTAAGTGGGGCGCAGCCCGCTCACCCCGCAGCGGGTGGAAGGGGAAACAATCGATCCCCAGGTCTCGGTACCAATGGCAAAAGCAACTAATCCGGCGGAGGTCGCTGCGGCTGATCCGGCGGAAGAGCCGCTGGACCCCTGCTCTAAATTCCAGGGATTGCGGGTCATCCCCCCGTACCAAACCTCTCCCCAGGCCAGCGCGCCTAAGGTCAGCTTGGCCGCCAGCACCGCGCCGGCTTCTTCCAGGCGTTTGATCACCGCGGCGTCTTCGTGGATGAACCGGTCTTTGTAGGGCCTGGCGCCCCAGGTGGTGGGGTATCCTTTGACGGCCAGCAAATCCTTGGCCCCGTAGGGAATGCCGTGCAGGGGGCCGCGGTATTTTCCGGCGGCGATCTCGGCGTCCGCTTTCCTGGCCTGGCGCAGCGCCAAATCCTCCGTCAGGGTGATCACGCATTCCAATTGCGGGCCGTAGATTTTGAGGCGCTCCAGGTACAGGCGGGTAAGCTGTTCGGAAGTAATTTTGCGGGATTCGAGCAGCGCCCCTAATTGGGCGACGGAGTAGAACGCCAGTTCTTCCGGGTTTTGGGGAACTTCCACCCTACCCGGCGGGCTCATTTTGAAGGGTTTCCGGGCAGTCTTGAGCTTCGCGCCCGCGGGAATGGGGTTGAACTGCATCGCCGGGGGAACGGCATTATCGAGGCCGACCTGGCGGAGATTTTGATAATTATCAAGTTGTTCCTTTAAGCCCTCCAGCATGGAGTCGCGCTCGGCGTCGCTGAATTCCAACCCGATCAATTTTTCCGCGCCCGCGGCCATCTCTTTGGTAAGGGGATTCGGCGCTTTCTGTTCTTCCTGAAAAAATGCTCCAAGGGCAAAACTGGCGGCGCAGAGGAGCGCGACGAGCAGAATCTTTCGCTGCATATTATTCCTTCCACTCAGTGAATTCGGTTTCTTAGATATTATCGACTTCATTGAAATCATCTCACAAATTTATATCGGATGGTGAATAATCTTTTGGCGAAGCCATCGATACCTATTATATTCCCTGCGACTCATTGATTTTCTGAATGGAAAATTAACTCATTTATCCTATGCAGCAATTTATCGGCAGCAGTGAAAACGAATTATTATTATCGGCTGAAATGATTCGTTTAAAATCTACCGACGTAGTTGATTCCGTGCGCCGAAAGGAAAATTCGCAATATTTCACCCCCCCTGTCTATCGCCGAATTCATGGCCTCCATGATTAAGTTAGATCACGGGCAAGTCTCTGTTCTAGATCCTGGCGCCGGTACAGGAGTCCTTTCAGCATCCGTGATGGACAGAATTATTAAACGGCGTGAAAAACTGCCCTGAAGACCGTCGGTACTCTATATCATGATGTTTGGAATAATTGTCTTCGATTTGATTCGTATATAGGTTCATCTTTTTCTCAAAACCTGGATTTAGATAAATGCTAATTATAGTATATAAAATTTCATCTTACTATGCAATCAATAAAAATTCGGTGAGATAAGAACCCGTCTGGAAAATGCAACAACCATTTCCTTAAATCCTTCTGGCTCCGTATATTCTGGTTATGAAAGCCCATCAACACATCAGAATTCTTGCCCTTGCCCTGTTGGGATTGCTGTTTGTAGGCGTTTATTTCTGGTTTATCCCTCAGGCCGAATTCATCAACCTGCTAAAACCGCAAATTCCGATCAGGCAGGCGCTGGCAAACGCAGAAAAGGAACTCAAAGCTTCTCCCCTGGGGCAGTTTCCCCTGCGCAGAGAACACAAAGCTATCATTGACGAGGACCTTTTTCGCTATGCCCAGCAATTCCCGGGGCAAAATCTGAGCGAAATCTCCCCGGAGGTGGGCAGAATTATCGTTACCTGGAAAGGGAAATCCGGCAAGAATAAAGTATCCTGTGAATTCAAATACGATTTTGCCGGCCATTTAAAAGGGATGAATTACATTCTGCCGGAATTGCCGGATTCCACCAACCTGGAAGCGCCCCGGGCGCTGGAGAGCGCCAAAGCTTTTTTGCAAGGGCAGGGCGTCGATACCACCTCCCTGGCGATTGAGGAAAGAAGCGGCAGAAAAGAAGATAACATCCAGAAACAGGATTTTACCTTTACGAAAGCCGCCTCTTTTTCGGAAAATTTGAAAGAAATTCATAAAATCGCAATCTCCGCCGGCACGGTTACCGGCTACGAATCCTCCCTTGCGATCAATGAGGATAAATTCAAATTCTCCAAATTCGATAAGATCAGCGAGATTGTCTGGATCATCGTGGTGATCCTGACCTGGATTGTTATCCTGATTATCATGGCAGTTATTTTCTTCAAACGCATGAAACACGAAGAGCTTGAATTCAAGAGAGCCTGGCGGCCGGCCATCGCGGTGATGCTGCTGGTATGGTTATCGGTGGGGATTTCTTCATGGCCGGAATGGGCGGTGGTTCTGTTAGGGGGCGGCCTGGCCGGTTTATTCAGCGGCATCGGGATATTGGTGACTTTTGCACTGGCGGAATCTTATATCCGGGATGTCTGGGCGGAAAAAATCGCCCTGGTGGACCTGCTCTTCCGCGGCCGCTTGCGGGTGCGGGAGCTTGGGGAAGCGATGCTCCGCTCCCTGTTCATCGGCGGTTTGACCGTGGCGATCTTAGGCGGCATCGCCCTGCTCAAAAGCAAGTTGAATATCGGTTATATTTCGGTGGACAATGATGATCTCTGGGCTTTCACCAGCCCTATAGAATCGGCCACACAATTGATCAACTCTTTTATCCCCGCCTTTTTCGTCTCCCTCATTTTCCTCGGTTTCAGCGCGGCCCTGCTCAAATCCAAAATCCGCCGCAGCGGAGGGTTCATCGCCCTGATGGCGCTCCTGCTAACCCTGGGAGGGCTTTTTACCGAGTTTTTCGAGCCTCATGTTTGGGGCAGCCTGATGTTATTGCCCCTGGCTTTCCTTTGGGGATACTGGATTCGCAAATACGATTGGATGACGATGTTCCTGTCATTATTCCTGGTCTATTTGCTTTTTGATCTCTACCAGATCAACTTGCTGCCGGAGAATACCGCCGAGATTGCCGGAATTTTGTTGATCTTGTCCCTTGCCGGATATACCCTGGCCGGGGTCTTTTTACTATTCGGATCGCGCAGGGTGAGCGATTTCGAGCATTACGTCCCGGACTACGTCAGCCGCATTGCGGAACGGGAGCGATTTTTAAGGGAGTTGGAGATTGCCCGGAACATCCAGATCCAATTTTTGCCCCGTCAAGAACCGGAATTCCCTGGCCTGGATATTGCCAGCATTTGCAAGCCCGCCATGGAGGTCGGGGGCGATTATTACGATTTCATCCGGCGGGATGATCGCCATCTCACCGTGGTGATCGGGGACGTCTCCGGGAAGGGGGTTTCCGCGGCGTTTTATATGACCATGATCAAGGGCATCATCAAAACCCTGGCGCGCTGGCTCAAGGATCCCTCCAAAGTGCTGGCGGAAGTGAACGAAGTGTTCTATGAGAATGCGCCCAGAAACGTTTTTGTGAGTTTGTTGTACGCGATGTTCGATCTCCGGGAGCGCACCCTCACTTTTGCCCGGGCCGGGCACAATCCCCTGCTGGTGCGCAAAAGCAAAGCCGGGGAAATGGAATCGCTCAACCCCCCGGGGTTAGCCATCGGCATGGAAAAAGGCGCCCTGTTTTCCAAAATCATTAAAGATCAGTCGGTAGCGATTGAAACCGGGGACATTTTGATTTTTTACACCGACGGCATCACCGAAGCCATGAATCCCCGGGGAGATGAATTTGGCGAAGATCGCCTCTATGAAGTTATTCATCAATTCGGTGACCGCTCTGCAAAGGAAATCCTGGAGCGGGTGCGCCAGACCGTCTTCGGCTTCACCGCCAGCGCCCCCCAGCATGACGATTTTACTTTGGTTGTGGTGAAGGTGGTGGGGTGAAACGGGAAGCGTGAAACGGGAAGCGTGAAACGTAATGCGTAAAACGTAACTCTTTGCGTATTGCGTATTCCGTATTCCGTATTCCGTTACGTTTTACGCATTACGCATTACGCTTCACACTACCCTTTCTCTTTATAACCCGGACTCGCCCCATGAAAGAAACCACCCGCATCGAGATTCAATTGAAACGCGCCCTGGAGGGAGAAGCCTGGCACGGCCCCTCGCTGATGGAATTGCTGGCGGAGGTGAGCGCTGCCGGCGCTAATGCCCGCCCTATCCCCACCGCCCATACGATTTGGGAAATCGTATTGCACGTCGCCGCCTGGCACCGGGCGGTCTCCCGACGACTGGAAGGCGAGAGGGTGAATTTATCCTCCGAAGAGGACTGGCCCGCGGTTACGAATACCAGGGAAGCGGCCTGGAAACAAGCCCTGGAAGCCCTCCATAAGAGCTACCAACATCTGCACACCCGGCTTCTAAGCTTGAAAGATTCGCAGTTGGATGAAGCGCCCCCCGGCAGCAACCATTCCATCTATGTGATGCTGCACGGGGTAATCCAGCACGATATCTACCACGCCGGCCAAATCGCCCTGCTCAAGAAAGCGTTATCCCATAGAAAAAAGTAGGCAAGTAGGCAGTAGGCAATTAGCAGGGTGCGCAAATGTGATACCTTGCCTGCTTGCCTACTGCCTACTCTTTCCTGCCCCCTGCCCCCTTCCCTGCTCCTGCTGCCGTCACGGGCACATCGCCTGGCCTACCGGGTAGGGTACCTGGATGCCGGCGTCGAATGAAAGGATAATCAACCCGTCGGTGGAATTGGTTAAACCGTCGTCGTTGACGTCCCCGAACCCGGCGTCGATACGGGCCTGGTAAGCCGGCGGGATCGGAAAACCGGCGTCGGCGGAGAGCAACACCAGCGCATCCGTGGAATTGGCGATGCCGTCCTCGTTAATATCCCCCAACACGCCTGCTTCGGTAATGCTCACCGTGGCGTCGTTCACCGTCAAATAAGGCATCAGGTTGGTAAAGGTCATGGCAGCGGCCATCACGGAGAATTCCAGGTCCAAAACCGGGGTCGTTCCCTGGGAACCGGCCGCATCGAAATTGAGCTGGAGTATCTCCACCAGCCCGCCCTGGCCGGTCGCCTTGGCGCCGTTGAAAATAATGTTCCCATTCGCAGCATTGAGATCATTCACAAACCCGGTGAACCCGGAAAGAATTCCGGAATTCCCGGTGTAGGTGAGCAGGGCAGGATCCCAGCTAAGAGTGGCGGTAAAACTACCCAGGAGGTGGTTCGGCGGCAGGGAGCTGCTCATGTCCACCCGGATATTTGCGGCGAGGGGACATCCGCTGGCCGCCGCCGCAGGCGCCTGCACGGAGCCCAGCACGCTGCTGCCCCCGGTGCTCACCGTCAGTTCCACCGGAACTATCAGCGGATTCTCATCCGGGTCATTACTGGTAATTTTCAAGTTGCAATTGTAAGTACCCGGCGAGAGGCCGGCGGCGTTCACCGTGACCGTAATATTGGTGCTGCTTCCCGGGGTGAGGTTGCCGGAAGTGGGGGCGCCGGACAACCAGGGGCAAATCGCTTCCCCGCCGGTAGAAAACGGCTGAGCGGTTAGCGGATCAACGGCCGCGAACCGGGCGGGCGCTTCTTCCAGCGCGACCGGCAGGGTCTCTCCCCCGGGCAGCGCCAGGCTCACCGTCGTTTCGGTCACCAGCGCCCAGGAAAGGGATTGGGAACCGGCTACGGCGGTATTGCTGATGGCCAATACACCGGTGTCGCTCCCATTTATCTCCACGGTAAAATTGAAGGAAGCGGGAGATACGCTGATATCCGGCGGGCCCACCAGTAAGGAGTTATGCGCCGCCCATACGTTGATGATGCCTTTTCCGTAAGTATTATCTTCCCCGGCAACGCCCAGATCGGACGCAGTATTGTACAAGGCCATTTTTAACTCGTGCCCGGTCTTAGTGGGATGGGCCTGTTTTAGCAGGGCGATGGCGCCCACCACGTGCGGGCAGGCCATGGAGGTGCCGTCATAATAGCTGTAACCGCCATTGCGAATGGAAGAGCGCACGCTTACCCCGGGAGCGCAGGCTTCCGGTTTTATATCCAATGAAGGAACCCCGGTCGAACATGCCGAAACCACCGGCCCGCGGCTGCTGAAACTGGCGATGGGATAACCGGTCACATTGCCGTTGACCGCGCCGGTAGCCCAAAAACTTACCTGGTTGATATTCACATTCTTGGGAGAGGTGATGCTCTGGGCGCTTGGCCCATTGTTTCCGGCGGAAAAAACCACTGCAACCCCGGCGGCCTCCAGGGCAGAAATCACATTGATATAGGGATTCAAAGAGGGATTACACTGGGTGGAGGAGCTAATATTGGGGTCGTACCAGGAGTTGCCGATGGCCACCGGCATATCGCTGGTAGTTGCAGGGTTCCCATCGGGATTGAGCGCCCACTGGAAAGCGGCGATAGAATTGGAGGTATGCGGGCTGCTGCAAATGGTCTTTGCAGCGATCCACTCCGCGCCAAAGGCCACCCCGATGGTATCGTGAGTGGCGGTTTGCAGGCCGCTCATGGTCCCTATGGTGTGGGTTCCATGGTTGTCGCAATCATTGGGGAAAGTGCTGCCGGCAGGATCGAACCAGGCCTGGGAGGCCGGCACGTGGGTTCCCCGCCATTTATAGTTGATAGCCGGGTGGTTGCCGTCCACCCCGGTATCGATATTCATCACAATGGTTCCCGCGCCGGTGTAACCGGCCTGCCACATTTTGTGGGCATTGATCGCTTTCAACCCCGGCTCCGCCCCGTTAGGGATCATTTCTGCCGGTACCGTGCGCACAGGCTGGTCCCATTCCAGTAAAGCATCAAGATCCAGGAATTCCACCTCGGCGCGGGCGCTCAACTCCATGATCACCGCCGGGGTTGCCTCCACGGCAATCATATTTGCTACCCAGAACTCCCGATACTCCCGCACCTCTGCGCTGGAAAGAGAGGCCAGGTAAGCAAGGATCTGGCCCTGGCTATCCAGGGCCTTCTGTTCCAGGCTGGAAATAACAATGTAGGCGCGCTCTTCCGGGGATACACGCTGCTCATACAACTGCTGATCCAGCGCCAGAATATCCACCCGGTCGGCCAGCATTACCAGCGCCTTAACCGGGGCGCCTTCTTCCGTGGCCTGCGCAAGCGCCTGTTGCAGGCGTTCGGAAATAATCGCCCGGGAAAAGAGGGGAGTAACCAGAAAGGAAAAAAGAACCGCTACAAAATAGGTTTTTCTCATATTCATCTCCATGAGATTGCAAATTGATATTTTCTGATTGCCTCACTTTAGTGGGGATTTGCTACTTTTCAAGATACACGCTGAAGCGTGGCAATCTTATATGGGTCGATTGACCCATTTTAGTGGGCATTAAATATACGCTGAAGTGCGGCGATCCCGCGATAAATCATAATGATCCCGACCAGTACATATCCATCCCTGGATATTGGTCGGTTTGCCCCTTTTCCGAAGGAACCACTTCGTGGCGGGGGATGAAACCTGCGCCGGGTTGATCCCGACATATACTTCACCGTCCCTGGTGAAATGTCGGGATGAAACCTTCCGGGTTTCATTTCAGCAGCATCAGCTTGCGCTCGGCTTTGAACTGGTCGGCTTTCATGCGCAGGAAATACATGCCCGATGGAACCACCTGGCCCTCCGCGTCGGTGCCTTCCCAGCGGATGGTGTAACGCCCCGCGGCCTGCTTGCCGTTTACCAGGGTCTGCACCTTCTG
>WYBG01000125.1 GCA_011526015.1 Deltaproteobacteria bacterium
TCCCCCGCCGATCCCGATGTCCCCCCCGATGCTGCCTTCCCGGGTAGAGAAGAATTTTTCGTCCAATTTCTGCTTGGCGAACTGGTTTTTCGGCTCCATGATCGGGTCGGCTAATTTCTCGCGCTGGAAAGCCTTGACGGTAACGCACCCGCTCAAAATCGCAGCCGCCAGCGCGAACATTGGTATTTTCCAAAGCAAACGCATATCGGTTCCTTTCTTATCGGGCTAAAGCCCGGTATCAATGATTTTTAGCCAACTTTTCAATCTCCGCCTTAAGCCCCTCCAGGTGTTTCTCGCTGTACCCCGAGAGGGCGTAGCGAACCACGCCTTTCCGGTCGATCAGCAGCGCCGAGGGCATCGCCTCCACCCGGTAGGTTTCGGCGACTTTTTTATTCTCGTCGAACAACGCCGTTAAATCCAGGTTCAGCCGTTTCATGAATTCCAGGGCGTTTTTACGTTCATCGTCGATGCTGACGGCCAGCACTTTCAAGCCCGGGTACTCCGCTTCTAACTTTTGCAACTGCGGCAGCGAGGCTTTGCAGGGACCGCACCAGCTGGCCCAGAAATCCAGCAGCACCACTTTGCCGCGATAATCTTTCAGCGATAACTGTGCTTTGCCGCCGAGGGTTTTCAGGCTGAAATCCGGCGCCGGGGTACCGACCCATTCTGCAAAAGAATTAGCTGCCGGTCCCAGGAGATACCAGCAGGTTATCAGTACGATCAGGATTAAACGCGCTCGCATAAAGGTTGCCTCCGTGCAGGTTTTACTGTATTTAGCGTCCTATTTTTGATAGTTCTATCCTCATTAAGGTTTAATGGTTGCGCTTTAAGCCGCGCTACTATCCCGCAGCGCGACGAAACGGAGTTTCGTCTATAGCCCGTTGCTAAACAGAGTTTAGCAACGAGTAGAACGGATATACCCAATTTGTCAAATGGCGCATAGAAGTTTGGCGCTCCTTTAATACCCGGTGGTGTTGGAATACTGCGTTCCGGCGTCGATCCACTCGATCAGGGTCAGCAAATCCCGGTTTGGGGGCAGGAAGGGATCGATCCGGTTATATGGGTCCTTCGCCCACAACTGGGTATGGTCATAGCCGGGGGTTCGGAAATCCTGGTTATTGGGATTGTTCAACTGGCGGTGGTGCATCACCCATATCAGGGGGCTGCGCCGGGCGCCCTCTTCGGTCGCGTAGTCGATCTGGGCGTTGCGGGCGGTGCGGTAACCGGCGCCTTCGGTAAGCAGATTGTACACCGAAGTCGGCTCATCCGGGTTGCTCAAATCCGAAGCCAGCAATTCCAGGCGCAGCCCTCCGGCCGGGGAAGCGGCGCTGTGGCAGGAAATACAGCGGCTGTTGAACACCGCCTGCACGGTATTGCTGCGATTGGGGCGCAGCTTGTCGAAGAAATCCACCGTATCCGGGCGGGCCGCGGGGTGCGCGGTCACGTTCACGGCGTTGTTGAAGCCGGAATCATAGACCTTTCCCAGCGAGGTGTTAAACACCGTTTTGTCGCCCTGGATTTGCAAATCGTTGATGATCTTGTCGCGGTCGTGGGAGTCATGGCAGCCGGTGCAGAGGCGCTGCTCCCCGGGCATCACCTGCACCCAGGTGATCTGGTTGACCAGCATCATCCCGTTCTCGTCTAAGGTTTGCATGTGCAGGGAGCGGTTGGCCGGCACTTCCACAGAGAATGAGCCGTCCGGGCGGATCGGGCCGTACCCCACCACCCGCTGTTTCTCCAGATTGGTATTACCGATCGAGGCCCCGCGCTTGTTGCCGTCAAGGGGCAGGGGAATTGCTTCCAGGATGCGCAGGTAGCGCGCCTGGCCTTTCACCCCGTCGCCGTTGGTGAAGTTGGGGTCCGGGCGCATCTGCCCGTCGTTAGGGGCGCGATCGTACACGTTGCCGTCGAAAAACATCCCGGTTTGCCGCCCGGAGGCCAATCCCGCCTGCACGTTGGCATCCATGGGGATCACCTGGGGAACCCCGCCGGGCACTTTTTCGCGCGGCAGCACCGGCACCGGGTCGATTTCATTGTACTCCGGATCGTTGTAGATCAGGCGCAGGTTCTTGCCGTCCTTATCCATCACGTAGATGCCGTAATCCACCAACTCCTCCTCGCCGGTGTTTACCGGGTACGGCGACATCGCCGTTAAAATCTTCTCCTTGCGATCATTGGAAGCCGCCGGATCGATGATCGGGTGCGGGGTTTTGAAGACCGCCCGGGAGGGCCGGTTGGTGTTGTTGAACGGGGAAGTCGCCGGGGTGATAAAGGTAAGGTTGTCATCGGATTTGGAAATGTCGATGATGGCGATGGCCCCGCCCTCGAAGGGGGAATTGCGCTCCATTACCGAGCAGACGATCCCGCCGTCGGAAAGCTCGCGCGGCTCCAAGAACACCCGGCTGCCGCTCTCGCGCGGGGAATGGTTCCCGTACATCACGAACTTGCGGGTCCCGTCGGGATTGATCACGAACATGGGGAACTTGTTGGGATTTCCCAGGTGTTCCCAGCGGCTGTAAAAGATTTTTCCGCTGGAATGCACCATCGGGTTGGCGTCGTGGCTCTGGTTGAAAGAAATCTGCCGTACGTTGACCAGCTTCCCGTTCGCTCCCCGGTCGCCCACGTGCAGCAGGGGAGAGGCGCGGCGCTCGTACTCATCCACGATGCCGGAGCGGGTAGAGGCAAACATGATCTGCCCGCCGGGCAGGTAGATGGGATCCATGTCGTCGCCCTCGGACTGGTCGGTTAACTGCACCAGGTTGCCGCCGTCGATGTTCATCTCGTAAATACGCCAGCGGGCGTTGCGATTCACCTTCATGGAGAAGAGAATCTTTTTGCCGTCGTAAGACACTTCCGGGTCCGCCGCCGCCCCGTAATTGCGGGGATCGCTGATGTTGGCGCGGGTGTACGGCGCAGTCAGGTTGGTCAATTCCCCGGTGGAGGCGATGGGGCTGAGCAGGAAAATATCGCTGCCGGGGTAAAATTCATCGCGGTTGCTCTTCATGGGGTTGTTATTGTTGTTTTCCCGGCTGTTTTCTTTCACGAAAACAATCGCCGCCTGCCCGGACTTTTGCAGCACGTCATCCGGCGGAGTAGTGCCGCAGGCCGCCAGGAGAAAATTGAACAGCCCCACCAGCACCTCCGCGGTTATTTTTTGCTTGCGAGTGAGTGTATCTTTCATATTGCATTCCTTGCGATAGTTTTCCTGGGTGATACTTGTTTTTAATTGCCAATTGCCAATTGCCAATTGCCAATTGGCAATTAAAACTGCCTACTTCAGAAATAGCAACTCAATCCCAGCGAAAAGACCAGGTTGTGGGCGGTAAACGCGTTGGCGTCGTTGATTTGTTGTTTGAAGATCTGGTCGCGAATATCATAGCGCAGCCCCAGCCGTTTGGTTTTGAAGAACTGCGCCAGGGGGATTTGCTTGCCCAGGCCGATCACGTAAGCAAATTTCGACTGCCCGCCCTGGTTCAGCCCCGCCACCCCGGCCACGATGAAGGGAAAATTCCCCAGGGGAGCCATGTCGTAGCCGAGCAGGAATTCATACGTCAGCAGCTTTTCCGAATCGAACACCTGGAAAGCGGCCAGGTCCTGCAGCACCTGGGATTTCAGGCTGCTAACCCCTATCGAGCCTTCCACAAAATAGCGCCATTTGCTGAAGAAGTGGTTGTAACGCAGCCCGAAATAGAAATTGCTGCCGAATCCCTCCGCGGAATAAATGCCGCTGGTGAACGACATTGCGTTGGAAAACAGCCCTTTGGCCTGCACCCCGGGCGCGGCAAACATCAGCGTGCCGATGAGTATGACCATGCCGAACAAACGTTTTAGAAAAGGCAAATACCCGCCGGGGTGGAAGGCCATCAGGCTGAAACGATTCAGGTCGCTCAAACCGGTTTTTTCTTCATCATAGCCGTTTTCTTCTGCAGAGAAATCCGCGGCTTCGCCAAAATCCGCTTCCTCCACCTCGAAAGCGGCGGCGGGCGCGCCGGGACCTGTCTCATCATCTATATATTCTCGATTTGGATCGAGGACGAATTTCAAGAGCCGATTTTTGCGGAACATCTAATCCTCTCCTTATTTATTAGCGAAACATGAAAGTTACCCCCAGGCTGACTTCCTGAAAGATCAAGAGTTCATCCCGGGACTCTAATTCATTGGTGACGCTGGTGACGTATTGCCGCGCTTCCAGGCGAAAACCGAAGGTCGGGGTGACGTAAAACCGCGCTCCCCCGCCGAAGTTGATCCCCATGGTGGAAACCGTCTCCGAACCCAGGGCGTTGGTGGGCACGGTGAGGAACAGCCCCCCGCCCACGGTGCCGTAGGGGAGCAGCCGTCCCCGGGTGGCCAGGTTGAGGGCGAAATTCACCGAAATGGGGTACATGTTGGCGGTCTCGCCGATCACCTGCTCGCCGGAGACTTCTAAGTTTACCGATCCGTAGTTCATGGCCAGCCGCAGCCCGAACACCCCGCTGCCGCCCATCATCCCGGTGTGGGGGGCGATCTCGAACGATGCGCCCTGTTTCAGATCCACCAGCGCCGGTTTTTCAGCCTTTGCCGGTGCGGGGTCCTGCCCCAACAACGGCGCCGCCGCTATCAGCCAGAAAAGCAGGTGCACGATGACGAAGACCCGGGTTTTGGGTTTCCCGCCCCCGTTCGCCGGTTTCCGGTTCCTGTTTGCCCCTTCGAGGGTTGCTGGTTCTTGATTCCTGGCTCTTGCTTGCCCTTTCGAGGATTCCTGCTTGTCCCTCCGGGGGTTCCTGCAACTTACCTGGTTAGAAGAATACAAAGCCCAATCCTCCTTTGATATGAAGGTTCGTTTTCATCCCGGAAGCGGAGAAAAATTGCGCCTGGGGGGCCAACCGGATAAAAACCCGGGAACTCAAATGCCGGTTGAATGCTGCCCCCAGGCTGAAAAGGGTATAAGTAGCGCTCTCAGCGGGCAGGGAGCGCTGTCCCAGCGCGCCCAGGGAAAGGTTGTATGCCTTACGGTCGATGCGCAGTGCGCCGAGGCCGCCGCTGAGAGATAGGTCCAGAAGACCCGGCAGACGCAGGGCCTTCCAGTGTATTTCCAATAAGAGCGTATTCAAAGAGAGATCAATCCCGTCGCGCCCGCCCGCCAGGTCAAATTCACGGCGGGAGCCGTTCCTGTGCGCCCCAAGCTCAACCCGTACCTGGGGAAGAACCGCATAGAAAAGGCCGCCGCCCAAACCGGTTCCGGGGTTGAAGTGTAATTCGGGATCGAAGCGGGTATAGGAAAAATCCAGCGCTGCGCCCAACCGCGCCGCAGCCGGCTGCGCCCCGGCGCCGGCGCCCAGCAGGAGTGCGAAAGTCCAAAAATGTATATATCTTAGCCGAATAAACATGGTCATCCGTTCTAATTTTCCGTTTCGATCTTCGGTTCTGAAGATCATTATGCAAATCAGTGTGAGAGCAACTGGCGGGAATGCCGCATTTATAAAGACCGGGTATTCATCTGCCGGCAGACGCTGGTCGAAGGCTCCTACTCCTTCGCAGCGGTGAAAACTGCCGGAGTTGGCGGGATGGAATTCAATATCCGTGCCAGGAGCTGAGCCGGTCTCGAAAATGTCGGAAAAATGAGGTTTTTAGCGGGTTTTCCATGCTGCGGCAGAACCGGCGGAGGCGGGGAGTGGTTGTAAATTTATTTTACAAGAGTAGGCGGAAAAAATGTTGCCTTGCCTTCTTATGATTTCTGGAGTACATTTTTTGCAACAATTTAGACTTTGATGAACGCCGGGTTGACTGGCTTTCTTGATCATAAATCAATTTCCCAAATTCACTTACTCAAAATTCATTTCAGGGGAGGAGAAAATGAAACGTCTATTGTTTTTGGGTATCCACTGGCAAAGCCGCCACTTCCTGTGGCACATCGTGGTCGTCTTTTTAACCATTCTTTTTGCGAGGGAAGTTGCCGCCCAATCTTTGCCCAGCATGATATTCTCGCCTATCCAAAAGAATGCTTTGATCATTCCTTATGCGGAGATCGATTATCTGTCCGTGCCCATGCAGGGGTTGGGATATCAACTGTACAACCTGGCCGGGGATGAGGTAACGGAATTATTCCGAAATCCGGCTACGTTGTACTATCTCAAAAAGAGCCTTTTCATTCTCAGTTATGAACAACCCTACAAGTATTCCTCTTCTCAACCGCTGCAAAGGGTTGTGGGCAATATTACCTACCCGGGATACAGCATTTATCCCACTTATAGTTCCTCAACTTATTATCGCTCTACCCGCATCCGATCTCCCAAATATACTCCCTATCTTTCCGCCGGCTTTTGGACTCCCAGCCTGGGATTCTTAAAAACCCCGGCGGGTCTCTTCTTCCGCGCTAACCTGTGGGAGGAAAAAACCGGCGAGCCTTCCGGGTATCCCACGGTAGATCCTTTTGATGAAGAGTATTCCCGAACCCTGCAGGAAACCGGAAAAGTAAAAGAGGCGCTGGCCCAATTCTGGCTGGGCATTTGGAACCGGCAAAATTTCCGCCTGGCAGTTGCCTATAACCTGTTTTATTACACCTCCGCGGCCACTTCTTTCTACCGGCAATGGAACTCCTATACTTATCGCTATTACGATGAGAAACACATTTTTCAGGATATTACCACTGCCGAAGCAACATCGGATTGGCTGCGCCACCGTTTTAGCCTGGGAGCGCAGTTTAACCCGGGAGAATGGAAAATCGAGCCGAAGCTTTCGTTTTTGATGTACTCCAATGAAGAGACTTTCAACGATGCGAACGATGATTTTTCCCTCAGGTATCCGGTATCGAACCCGGACAGCATTTTTCAATTCCAAAAAAATTTTTTAAACCGCCAGACAGACTTTGAGAGAGATTTGACCGGCCTGGAAATCGACTTCCAGGCTCATAAAGGGAAAACCACTCTGTTTCTCACTGCTTCATACACCAAAATTTCCCCCCGGGAACATCTATACATGGACACGGAGAGCTCCGAGTTGTATTATCAGGATACCCTTTATTCCCGGTCTTACGCCAGCCAGTTCAAATTTGATGATGAGGGCAGACTGGGGCGGGTTCGCGGCGGGATCGGGAGAACCTACCGGTTCAAAGAATATCTGAAATTTTACACCGCGGCGATTGCGGAATACGACCGGCATGAGCTTAGCGGATCGCTGCCGGGTTCCGTCAATGAAAAAGAACAGGGGAATGACATTCCTGCAACTGCTGCAGATACAACCCTTCAATACGCCGTAGATTTCAAGGCGCATCAGTTGCGGTTGCTGCTGCCCGCCGGGTTTGAAGCATACTACAAAATTTTCTCGGCGCGCTTCGGGGTGATGTGGTATTACTGGGAACAGAAAGAAAAAGCACAATTGCAGGATACAACGGGAGAGTTTTCCTACCTGGAAGATCAATACGGGAACAGAACCTTTCAAGAAACGTTTTTCGGGCTCGGATTGAAGTGGAAACGGGCGGAATTGAATATCGCAGCGTTTTCCAACGTCTGGGAGTTCAGCTACTGGAACGTGGGATTGTGCTATCGTTTTTGAAGAGGGGCATATCTCTGTATAATATTTTCCCAACAACGGATGGCGGCGCTCGCGGGACTCCTTTTATTGCATGGATTTCCAAAACTGGCAATATTTTTGCCTTCGAGGAGGTCTGGAACAAAAAAAACGGGAGTTCATCGTGAACCGTAAATTGCATGTTGTGATATTGACCTCCGTTCTGCTGGCGAGTGCGGCAGCGCAAACCGATTCTCTGAATATTTATTGGGACCCCAATAGCGAGCCGGATATTCACCGCTATAAATTGCAGCGCGCGGTGAATTCTACCGGCAATTTCAGCGACCTGGCCACCGTGAACCATCCCCAGACCCACGTGGTGGATAATTCCGTGCAGCCGGGCAATCTGTACGTCTATCGGGTGGCGGCCATCGACTCCGCGGGGAACATGAGCCTCTATTCCGCCACGGCTGCGGCGGGTATTCCCCAAATCCAGTGGCAGCTGGCGCAGGCACCCGGGGGGCAAAACACTACCGTTTCCCGGTCCTCTTTTTTGAGCGACCCGGATGGCAACGTGAATGACCTGCAATTGCAGGTCAGCCAGGAAGACCACGTTACCGTAACTGTGCAGAACAATAGCATCATTCTGGCGCCTTCCCCGGCGAATTATCTTGGCCCGGCCTCGTTTCTCCTGCGGGCGCAGGATGCCGGGGAGTTGCACGACCTGAAAACCGTCTCTTTTGAATTCATCGAAGTGGTCCCGGTGGTGTTCGTGGTGCAAATCCCGGATATTACCTTTGCGGAGGACGGAGAATTCCAGATTCAACTGGACAACACCGTGACGCATTCCAACTACAGCGCCAGCCAGATGAGTTGGTCTTTTTCCGCCGGGGCGAATTTGCAGCACAGCTACAATTCCCAGGCGCGGGTGCTCACCGTTAAATCCAAAAATCCCCACTGGTTCGGGCAGGATCAATTCATCGCCCGGGCCACCGCGCCGGACCAGACCAGCGCTGCGGATACTTTTAGTGTGACCATCACCGCCGTAAACGACCCGCCTAATATTTCCATGCAGACCTTGTTCGTGTCCCCGGACCCCAATGCCAACCTCATCGATTTGAAACAGTACGCCACGGATGTGGACAATACCCCGGCGGAATTGAGCTGGTCGTTCTGGGGATTTTCCGCTTTCGACGTGCAGTGGCACGATCCGGGGCAAAAGATCATCAAAATCGTTCCCCTGCCCGGGGCCAGCTCTGAAACCGGGACCTTCCGGGTGGCCGATCCTGCTAACGCTGCGGATACCGCACAGGTTACGATTCAGTTGAACGCGGCGCCGGTATTCCAGGTGAATATTCCCGACGCCTATTTCGATGAAGACCAGACCTTCTCCATCCAGATGGACACCACCCTGGCCGTTTCCAATTACACCCCGGCGCAAATCAGCTGGAGCTTCCTGGCCGGGCCGAATTTGAAATACACCTATTCCGCCGGCAATCGCGAGCTGGCGCTGCAATCAAAATTGCCGGATTGGTACGGCAGCGACCGCATGATCGCCATTGCCACTGCGCCGGATCAATCCACCCGGGTGGACACTTTCCAGGTAACCATCCGCCCGGTGAACGATCCGCCCCACGCCTCGATCCAGAATTTATTCGTCAGCTCCCAGAGCAGCAATTTAGTGGATCTGAAAGCTTACGCTACGGACGCGGACAATACTCCCTACGAGTTAACCTGGGAGTTCTGGGGATACTCGCAATTTACCATCCAGTGGCAGAACCAATCCGAAA
>WYBG01000126.1 GCA_011526015.1 Deltaproteobacteria bacterium
CTGGGGTATTTCTCATAATCGAAATCATGCAGCAGCCCGACGATTCCCCAGGCTTCCTCGTCTTCCCGGAACTTCCGGGCGTAGGCGCGCATGGCCGCTTCCACCGCCAGGGCGTGCTTGAGCAGCGCCTCTTTGGTGGTGTATTCGGCCAGCAAGCGGTAAGCGTCTTCGAGGGTCATAGGTTTTTCCTCCGGTGAATTTATAGCGTAATGCGTAAAACGTAACACAATGGAATGCGCACTACGAGTTACGCATTACGTTTTACGGATTACGCCTCATCGCAGCAGCACTAATTTCTGCCGGATGCTTCCCTCCGGGCTGGTGAATTGCAGGAAATACACCCCCGATGAAACCCACTGTTCGGAAGCGTTCCGCCCCTCCCATTCCAGGGTATGGTGGCCGCAGGCGTGTTTTTCGTTCTTGAGGATTATCTCCCCCTCCCCGTGCAAATTGAAAACCTCGATGCGCAGGGGCATTTCCTGGTAAACCCGGTAATGGATCAACGCGGTGCGCCTCACGGGGTCGGAACCTTCCACGGCAATGATTTCCAGGTTGCTGAGAAAATTATCGCCGGTAGAGCCGGATTTGCCGTCAGGCTTCACGCCAAACGCCTCGGAATGCTTTGGCAAGGTTTCCCGCATGTGCAGGTCTGCGAATTTCCAGTTGTGGTGGGCGTCGCTGCTCAGGATCAGCGCGGAGGCGTGGTTCTCGATCTCATGAAGCTGGAACAGGGTTGCCAGGTGAAGAGAGCGGTCGCGATTGCCCTGGTAGCCGTCGTAGGCCGCGGCTTTGATGTAGAATTTGATGCCGCGAACTTCTTTTTTGGCTTCCGGGGAAAGTCTTTCCAGCAAATTCAGGGGATTATAGGCAAGCAGGTGATCGATATCGTAACTCTTTTGGCCGGGAGAGCGGAAGGCCGGGGCGAACATGTCGTCGTTGCGCACCCACAGCCGGTCGCTCTTTTTCCTCAGGGTATAACGGGGGTCGTCGAAGTTGCGGAACATGAAACTGCCGTCGTAACTGCCCACCGAGGAGAACAACCCGGGATGCTTGATCGCCAGCATCACCGAGGAGAATCCTCCCAGCGAAAAACCGTCCGCCCCGCGCCCGGCGCGTTCCGGGATGGTGCGGTAAGCGGCCTCGATGTGGGGAACCAGGTCGCGGGTGAAATAATCCTCGAACCGCCCGCTGCCCACTCCTTTGTGCTTCCGGGCTTTGAAGGAACTCAGAAAATTTACCCCCAGCCCGTACACCTGGCCATCGTCCGAGGCCATGCTCACTCCCACCAGGATCATTTCCCCGATCGCACCCGCCTGCAGAAGCTCGTCGGCGAGGTGCTGGATGGCCGCGCCGCCGCGGGTGTGGTCCTGGTAGGGATCGAACCACTCCTTCTCATGGCCGCGGAAGAGGTAGAGCACCGGGTAACGCCGCTGCGATTCTTCATAACCGGGCGGCAGGTAGATGTAATAGGTTTTGGCAACGCCCAATGCCGGGCTGAAAAATTGTTCTTTTCGTACCGTTCCGCTCTTTTGCGGCAGGGATTGATCCTTCATACAGGTTTCGACTCCGGCGATGACCGCCGCTAATTTCTTTCGATTTCGTTTTCCCTATTATCGGCTATTTCAGGGTAAAATAAGAGCGCCATTTTACCCCGACCCGATCCGGTTGAGCAGGAAAATACACCGCGCCGGGGAAATCGTCAACGGCTATGTTATACGGGAAACTACTGAGAGGCGCAAGGGTTCAAAGAAAACATTTATTTGCTCGCTGTGTAGAATTTTTTTGGTTCCCGAGAAAATTTGCTTGACATAATTGCTGGTATTGTATACCATACCACATGGGAAAGTTTAAAATTGTCATAGGCACGAATGTAATGGTTGCAGCATTAAAATCGAACAAAGGAGCTTCATATAAACTGCTTTCAATAATTGATGAAGAAAAATTCCAAATCAGTATCTCAGTTTCGCTGATTTTTGAATATGAAGATGTTCTGAAAAGAGAGGATTTAGATCTCAATTTAGAAACGGAGGATATTGATAGTATGTTGGATTATATCTGTAAGATAGCCGATAAACGAGAAATATTTTACTTATGGCGGCCATATTTAAAAGATCCCAAAGATGACTTGATACTGGAATTGGCGGTGGAATCGGAAAGTGATTTTATCATCACCTACAATAAAAAGGATTTTGAAGGTATTAATAAATTTGGTTTGCAAGCTCTAACTCCCAAAGAGTTTTTAGACAAAATCGGAGAAATATAATGAGTACATTGAGTTTAAGATTGCCTGAGTCACTGCATAGAAAAGTTAAAGAGTTGTCTCAGAAGGAGAATATATCAATAAATCAATTTATTACTTCTGCCTTAGCAGAGAAAATATCAGCATTATTAACCGAGGAATACTTAGAAAAACGAGCGCAAAAGGCCAGCAAAACCAGATTTCAAAAAGCCCTGTCAAAAGTTCCGAATGTTGAACCAGAAGAATATGATAAGCTGTAATTCAAAAAATAGGTCTAACAGACTTCATTTCAATAATCCAATAGGCGGTAGTCTCCTTCTGAAGTGTTGCTGGTGTTTTTTTTACCGCAGAGATCGCGGAGTTCGCATAGCGAAGACCCGAAGGGAAAAACCATCCCTTTGGGAGAGTTCCACAAGGGAAAAGTAAATTTCAGGAAAATATTTCATAATCTTTATGGTCTCTGCGTTCTCCGCGGTTAAAATCCCCGAGCCAGAGTAGAGCAATACTTAAGAAAGGGACTATCCAATAGGCGGAGTTGTAAAAAAGTCCGTATATCAATGCATCCAGCCGATGCCGCCAGTAAGTACCTTTTAAGCAGTTAAGTGGTAGAGTCAAGTTTGTTGTGTTTACTAACTTTGGTAGTGAAATGGCGGCACAGGCCGATACTCACGTTATCCCAGCAGCCTTTTCAACACTTCCAGCCCCTTGCGAAACCCCGGCTCCAGCAATTCCAGGGTTTTCCCGGGGAGTTCTTTGGGCGGGCGGATGACCGGGGGGGAGAATTGCGGGTGGTTCGGCGGGGGAAAGGCTTTGGTCAGCCGCGCCGACAGCCACGATCCATCCGGCGCGACGCTTTCTACCCTCGCTTGCGAATTTTTCCAATCCAGGTCTGCTTTGCCGATTTCCGGCATCCGGGAAAAATCCACCGCCCCCAACACTCCCCGGGAAGACATCGCCAGCACCTCCTCTCCGCGCAGCCAGTCGAAGCGCAGCATTTCTCCCGCCTCGGGCAGGTACAGCGCGCTTTTGAATTTTTGCACCCTTACCGCGCCGCGGCGAATTCTGTGCTGCCACTCCGCTTTTCCCCGTTCGAATTGCTGCAAGGCTTCCCGGTGTTCTTGCAGCTTAGCCTGGTAGGCCTGGTATTCCCGCTCCGCTTTCTTGACCTTCAATTCCAGATTCTCGACTAAGAGTTTTGCGTAGGTGCGGTTTGGCCCCGGCGATTCTTTCGCCCATTTGGAAAAATAGCGCTCTAAGCGAAATCGCGTGATGCTGCGGCAAAACCGCTCCAGCTCCTTGCGGCGCAGCAGCGGGCGTTTATGTTGGAGAATCTCCTTTATCTTCTCCACTTCTTCTAACAGGGTATCCGGTTTGCATTCCGCCAGAAAGGGGGAAAGGGGCTTTTCCGCCGAATGGTAGAGGTTCAGGGTGTTGCGCGCCCGGGTGATGGCAACGTAAAACAGCCGCCGTTCCGCTTCCAGATCCTGCACCAGCAGGGAATCCCCCGGCGCAGCGGAGGCCGCGATGCAGGGAATCAAGCCCTCGTTGCACCCGGGAACGAAAACCGTGTCCCACTCCAACCCCTTGGCCTTGTAAATGGTCATGATTTTGAGAGCATGAGGATTATCGTTTTCCTCCGGGGGGCGGCGGGAAAGGTCGCGGAGAAAATTCAGAAAATCCCCGCAGCGCAGCCGGGTGGTGCGGGCAAATTCCACCAGCGCATCCACGGTCTGGATTTTGGTAATCCCCACTTCGTAAATGCCGCTGATGGCCAGCAGGTACTCTTTATACTCGATCTCCTGCGCCAGCCACGCCAGGGTTTTGTGGGCAGGCTGGTTCAGCTTGCGGATCAGGCGCTCGATCAGTTTGGCAAATTCGGCGACCCGCTCCCGGCTGCGCCCTTTCAACTCCTCCTTGCGGGCCAGCATCACCTCTACCACGGAGCGGCGCTGCCGCTGCGCTTGCTGCACCGCGGATTTCACAAAATCCTTGGCGATATAGCGCCGCGGGGTATTGACGATGCTCTCGATCATTTGCAAATATTTGCCGCTTTGCTGCGGATCGGCGGGAAGACCCTCCCGGCGAACGGTTTGCTCGGTTTCCGCAAAAGAGAGGTATTGAAAGAGGGCGACCAGCTCGCTGCGTTTGTAAAAGGGATCATTGCCTTCGATCCGGTAAGGGATTCCGGCTTCGATCAGGGCAGTTTCCAAGAGCGCTGTCTGGGAATAGAGCCGGATCAGGATCGCCATGTCTTTCGCAGCGGTTTTCCCGTTGCGCAGCAATCGGCGAATTTCACCAACGATGTTGCGGGCAATCGTCAGGTCGTCGGGTTCCTTATGGATCAGGGTTTGGCCGTCGAATCCCCGGGTCAGGCTGAGGTGCTTGGGGTAGCGGTTCCGGTTCCGGGCGATCATCTCGTTGGCCAGGATCACCTGCGGAGCGGTGGAACGGAAATTATCGCTGATGGTGTAAATCTTCGCCCGGTAGGCCTTTTCGAAGTTGAGAATATATTCCGGGCTGGCTCCCCGCCATTCATAGATACACTGGTCGTCGTCGCCGATGGCCATGTAATTGCGGTGCGGCTCGGTGATCAAGT
This sequence comes from Deltaproteobacteria bacterium, assembly GCA_011526015.1. Taxonomy (GTDB): domain Bacteria; phylum Calditrichota; class Calditrichia; order RBG-13-44-9; family J075; genus JABWBP01. Next base: position 4,836 of record WYBG01000126.1, read on the forward strand.
CCAATATGCAATATTGGGCAAAATTGACGTCCTGGAACTCGTCCACCATGACGATCTGGCATTGGGAGCGCAGGGTTTGCAAAATATCCGGAAAACGCTGCAAAATCTCCCACCCGCTCAGCAGCATATCGTCGAAGGTGAGGGCTTTTTGGCGCAGGCGCAGTTTTTCGTAGGTTCGATAGGCTTGCAGGTACGGTTCGTGCTCGTGGCTGGCCTGGCGGGCCAGCTTCCGGGCGGTTTCCGGGAGAGCAGCGGCTTCTAAGTCCGCGTACACCAGGTTTCCTTTCCAGATGGAAATCTGGTTTTTCAAATCTTCCCGGTCGATGTTCAACTCGCTACTGTCGATTCCCTGCTCCATGGCCAACTGGGTGAGGGTCTGGCCGATCAACCGGCTGTGCAGGCTTTCGGGGTCCTGGCCGGCGAGCCACTCCCCGGGCAGGTATTTCCGCGCCGCGGCCATGCGCACCAGCTGGTAGCCCAGCGCGTGCAGGGTGCGGCATTGCACCGTTGCAGGAACCCCCAGGGCGGCCAGTTGGGCGATGATATCCTGCACCGCGGAATTATTGAAAGAGGTGGCGAGAATCCTTTCCGGGGGAACGATCTTCTTTTCCACCAGCCGTTTGATGCGCTGCACCATACAGGTGGTTTTGCCGGATCCGGCCACGGCGAACACCAACGCCGGCCCCCAGGTATGTTCAACGATGGCTTGTTGTTCATCGGTAAGCTGCAAAACGCCCCTCGCGATGGTGAAGATAGCGTATAAGGATTCCGGGTAAGGAGTGCAGATTTATGATCTTTGAATAATTAATCGGGCCATGGTGGCGGTATGCCAGCCGCGGCGAGCGCGACGCTATAGATACCGCCGGCTTTAGCAGCCCGACATAGCGCAGCAACTGTTGCGATCCATTGGCGAATTGGTCAAGAAACTGACTGACCAACTCTTTGAGTTCTTGCCAGCGATCCGCATATCGGTGGAGGTGCACAATCTCCTGTTTCACCCAGCGCCAGAGCTTCTCACTCGGATTACACCAGGAAGCATAGGTTGGTAGAGGAAATAACCGAATGGGCAGATTCAATGTCCTGGCTTTTTGGCTGGGCTTTTGAGGCCAGTTCGATGGATAATGCACCGGATAAGGGAACTTTTGGGGTTGTAAGCTGGCTAAAACATCGGGATGGAAATGAACCGGCCAATTGTCTTGAACCAAACCAATCGGAGCATAAGTATAGGCTTCACAAAGTTGTTGATAGAAATCGACCAATCTTTCCACCGTAATTTTGCTAGCTTGGTAGTAAACCACCCGGCCACTGAAAGCATCCAAAGCACCGCTGATTCGCCATTGGGTGTTACGCTGTGCGCTTAAGTATGCTAAGGGTTGGTCAGCACCGGCAGCTTCGTAGGCACAAGCCAGGGTCGGTTGACGATAAAAACTAAATTCATCTTTCGCAAGCGAAATCCCCCGGTGTATGCCCGTGGGCAGACCCTGGATGCGCCTATTTTACAGCACAACAACAATCGCCTCGCCTGAAGTCGCCGGGGGCGGCGCTACCGCGTTTTAACCGGCAAATCCCATATTTCAACAATCTTTTCCCACACCGCGGCAGCGACCGCTTCCTCCGGCTGTTCCCCGGGGATGACGATAAACCGCGCCGGGTCCTGCGCCGCCAGGGTGCGGTACGCTTCCCAAATGGCGCGGTAAAAACGAAGGCTCTCGTTTTCCAACCGGTCGCCGGGGCGCCCGGCGGCTTTACGGCGGCGCAGCGCTTCCCCCGGGGAAATGTCGATCAAAAAAGTACGGTAAGGGAAAAGACCGGAGGTGGCAAAGCGGTTCAAAATTTCTACAAAAGCAATGTCCAGGCTGCGGCCGTAGCCCTGGTAGGCGGTGGTGGAATCGAAAAAGCGATCCGCGATCACGTATTCCCCGGCTTCGAGGAGCGGCAAGATAACCTGGTGGGTCAGTTGCGAGCGGGCGGCGGAATAGAGCAGGATTTCGGTGCGCGGGTGCATTTCCCCATGGGCTTTGTCCAGCAGAATCCGGCGGATTTTCTCCGAAATCACCGCCCCGCCCGGCTCCCGCACCAGGTGAAAAGGGAAATTGATCTCTCGCAGCCGCTGCCCCAACCGCTCCAACTGGGTGGTTTTCCCGGAAAAATCGATGCCTTCGAAAGAGATGAAATTTTTGTATTGCTTCATAGTTTCGTTGAAGGAGTTGCAAGTGGCAAGTTGCAAGTGCGAAGTCAGAGGCGCAAAGAGCCACTTCTGACTTCTCACTTTTTACTTCTCAATTTTTACTTCTCACTTGCCACTTCTCACTTGCCACTTCCCACTCCCCCCTTTTGCTCACAGGATATTCTTGATTTTCCACTTTTTCTTGCGGAAACGCCAGTAGTTCAATGCCAGCCGGCTGGTTTCGTCCAAACCCTGCACCAGCCACAGCCCCCCCAGGGAGAGTTGCAGGATAAAAGAGCATACATACGCCCCCATCACCTCAAACAACAACACGCTGCTGATGGCTAACCACATCAGCCAGTTGAGGTCCGCGCCCCCGCGCAGGTTGCCGGTAAACACGATATTGACCGCCTTGGGAATCTGCACCAGCGCCAGGATGAACACGAAGCGGGAGCCGAATTCGACCAATTGTCTGTCGGAGGTAAAAATATCCACCCAGGCGCGATGGAAGAGAATGAACAGCACCGCGATGGCGCTGGAAGATACCAGCGCCAGCCGCCCGGCCATCCGGCCGGCCCGCAGCGCCTCGCTGTCTTCTTCCGCCCCGATATTCTTCCCCACCAGGGACATGGAGGCAATCCCGAACCCGGTAAATACCATGCTCAAAACCGATTGTATGCGTACGAAAACCTGGTGAGCGGCCAATACCTGAAACCCTAACAGCCCGGCGTAAAAGCTCAATACCAGCTGCCCGGCCGCCCACACCAACTGCTCCACCGTGGCGGGAATGCCTAACTTGAACAAGCGTTTGAAGGTATCGAAATTGGGAGTGGTGTATTCCCGGAAGGAGAGGAAAAGCGCGGACTTGCGGCTGCGCAAGAAATAGAGCGTGATGAAAAACGCCAGAGAATGGGCAATACCCACGGCAATCGCCGCTCCTTCGGCTTCCAGGCGGGGAAACCCGAAATGCCCGAAGATGAGGATAGGGCTGAGGATGACGTGCAGGGTATTGGTGAACAGGTTCACCTTCATGGTCAAAAGCGTATCGCCGGCCATGCGCATAATTCCCAGGGCCACAAAATTGACGATGATGAGAGGGCCGAAGTAGGAAACGATGCGCAGATACTGAACCCCATAGACTCGGGCGGTAGGTTCTTCTTCGCGGATGATCGCGAATATCTGGGTTCCCCCGAAATACCATACCGCGGAGATCAGAAATGCCAGAACGGTGCCGATCATCAACGCCTGACCCAAAACGTGGTTGGCGTTCCAGGAATCGTTGGCGCCCAGGTAACGGTTGATGATGATCGACGCCCCCACCACAAAGGTCAACACCACGGTGAAGGTGAGGATAATGATTTGCAAGGCTAAGCCCACCCCTGCCAGGGCCGCGGAAGCGAGGTGGCCGATGAAAATTGCTTCGATCAGCCAGGCGACCGTCTGGGAGGAGAGGTCGATAACGGCGGGGATGGAGGTCTTAATGATGTCCTTGAGCGGTGATGGCTTTGATGAGGACAAAATGGTTCACCTGTCGCGTCGGGCTTTTCTGAAAATATAAAAAAACGGAAATTGGGAGCTTCTTTTATCAAAAATCATAGAAATAACCGAACGAGTTGAAACTGCTGGCAAGCGATGTTCCGCCGAACACGGTTCGCCGGCAAGCTTTGGATTCGAGGCTTATTTACTGATGTTACGCAGGTCAAAAAATTTGCCACAGAGTCACAGAGGGCACAGAGAAAACCAAACGTTTATTGATTCTGAGCCTAAGCTGAGAAGTAAAAACACTGAAAAAGTTGATGTAAACTCTGCGTTCTCTGTGTCTTTTGCATGGTGAGTTTATCGAACCATGTGGCAAAATGCGTAACATCAGTTATTTATAGAACTCGTAATAATCGGCGCCCAGGTGGGTAATTTGCTCTTCACCCATAATGTAGCGCAGGGTATTTTTCAATTTCATGTGCTGGATGAACAGATCGTGCTCCGGATAAAGCCCCGGCAGGGTCATGGGGCTTTTGAAGTAGAAAGAGAGCCATTCCTGGATGCCCTTGAAACCGCTGCGGCCGGCCAGGTCCATGAACAGGGCCAGGTCCAACACGATGGGGGCGGCAAGGATGCTGTCGCGGCACAGGAAGTCGATTTTGATCTGCATGGGATAACCCAGCCAGCCGAAGATATCCAGGTTGTCCCAGCCCTCTTTATTGTCGCCGCGCGGAGGATAGTAGTGGATGCGCACCTTGTGATAGATATTCTTGTAAAGCTCCGGGTATATCTCCGGCTGCAGAATTTCTTCCAGCGCCGAGAGCTTGCTTTCCTCTTTGGTTTTGAAAGATTCCGGGTCGTCGAGCACTTCCCCGTCGCGGTTGCCTAAGATGTTGGTGGAGAACCAGCCGGAAAGACCCAACAAACGCGCCTTCAATCCCGGGGCCAGTATGGTTTTCATCAAGGTTTGCCCGGTCTTGAAATCCTTGCCGGCCAGGGGAGCGTGGGTTTGCTTCGCCAATTCATAAAACGCGGGGATGTCGGCGGACAAATTGGGCGCGCCGTTGGCGTAGGGAATGCCCATTTTTACCGCGGCGTAGGCGTAAATCATGCTGGGCGCGATGGCGGGGTGGTTTTCCTTCATGGCCTTCTCGAAGGCATCCAGGTGCTGGTGGACTTTTTCCGGTTTCATATACACTTCCGTGCTGCCGCACCACACCATCACCATGCGATCCAGCTTCTGCTCTTCTTTGAATTTCTGAATATCTTCCATCAGCATCCGGGCGTAATCCCACTTGCTCCCCCCGGTCTTGATATAGGTTCCGTCCAGCTTTTTGACGTAATCTTTGCTGAAAACTCCCTTCCAGGGCTTGATCGCCTCCATTTCCGGGCGAATGCTGTCCAGCAGGGTTCTTTCCAGCACTCCCGCATTCAGGGCGGATTCGTAGGCGTTATCTTCAAAAATATCCCAGCCCCCGAAGCGGATATCGTTCAGATCCGCCAGGGGAACGAAATCCTTGATCATGGGCGAACGGTGCTCGGTTCGTTTGCCTAACCGGATGGTTCCCATCTGGGTAAGGGAACCGATCGGGGCTCCCAAACCTTTGCGAATGGCGATCACCCCGGCGATAAAGGTGGTGGCAACCGCGCCCATACCGGGCGTTAAAATGCCTAAACGCCCCTTCGCGGGCGCAATTTCAACTTTGGGCATGTTCTGCATTCTCTAAGCTCCTTTTCGTTCGGTTTTCCAGACGTGATGAATCCGCTGAATGGCGGTAATATTGGCCAGCAGGGCGATGATCCAGACGACCCCCATAAGCGCGTAAGGATGAATGAGGGAGCTGAAGCCGGTAAAAACGATCCGTTCCGCCCGCTGCATCACCCCCACTTTGCAATCGTAGCCGATCCCTTCCGCCCGGGCGCGCACGTAACTGACCATCACCGAGCCGCACAAACCGATGAAGGCCATGAGGGCGGTTAAAATCGCGAGGGTATCCCCTTTCTCCAGGAAGTAAAAACCGATGCCGAAGAACATCAGGAATTCCGCGTAACGGTCTAAGCTGGAATCGAAGACCGCCCCGAATTTGGAATCCAGCTTGCGCTTGCGGGCGATTTTACCGTCAAAAGTATCGCTGATACCGGCCAGCAGCACCATGGCGCCGCCCAGGCGCAGGTCTCCCCGGGCGTAGAAATAGGCGGAGATAAAGGCGATAACCAGGCCCGAAATCGTGAAGAAGTTGGGATGGATTTTCCAGCGGATAAAAACATCCACCACCCCTTCGATGGAGCGGGCGTAACCGTCTTTGATGAATTGAGGGATAAAACTGCGTTCTTTGTTTGGCATTCAGTTTTCTCTTTGCAAAGGTGTTAAATTGCGATACTCTGTTCCGGCAATCAGAAGAACGATTTCTCCTTTCAACCGGCGGTTTTTCAGTTCTTGCAGCACCTCCCCGGCATATCCCCGGATGAACTCTTCGAATTTCTTGGTGAGTTCACGGGAAATAACAATATAGCGATTGCCAAAATTTTTTACAATATCTTCAATTGTTTTTTGAATGCGCGGGGCGGATTCGTAGAGAATGATGGTTCCCGGCTCCTCGCTGAGAAATTTCAGGCGGGTCTGGCGGCCTTTCTTGCGGGGAAGAAATCCTTCGAACACGAAACGGTCCGTGGGCAGGCCGGAGGCTACCAGGGCGGCAATACTGGCGGTGGGGCCGGGCAGCGGCTCGACCGGGACGCCGGCGGCGATGGCGGCCTTGACCAGCTTGTGGGCCGGATCGGAAATACCCGGGGTGCCGGCGTCGGAAACCAGGGCAATGCGCCGGCCCTCATTCAGGTGATTCAGAATTTGGGGAATCCGGGCGGCTTCGTTGTAGGAGTGGTAGCTCAGCAGCGTATTTTTGATCTGGTAATGCGCCAGCAATCGCCCGGTTACCCGGGTATCCTCCGCGCAGACCAAGTCCGCCTCTTTAAGGATGCGCAGCGCCCGGAGGGTAATATCTTCTAAGTTGCCGATGGGGGTGCTGACGATGTAAAGCCTGCCGCCCGCGGCAGAATCATTCGGGTGGGCCATGCAGTGGTTTAAACCTTTTGGGGTTAATATTCACGTTTCACGCCCGATCCTTTCCGGCCGCTCCGTAAAACGGGATGCGTGAACGGGAGTGAAAACAGCTTAGAACGGTTTCATAATGCCCAGGTACGCGGCAATCACGCCCAGGACAATCACCAGGAACCAGAGGACTTTGCCGAGGTCCGATTGCAGCACCAGGGCAATCAGGCCGCCTAACATTACCCAGATAATCAATTTGATGAGCACCCAGCCGGGCATGGGCCAGAGAATGCCCAGGCGCGCCAACATGCCGAATCCTCCCAACAAGATCAACAGCAGGCCCACCCCATGGGTGATTGCCAGCGATTTGCGCCAGCGGTGAGCGCCCGTTTCCATGTTGATGGCGGTGGCGAGCAGGCCGCCGATGGAGAGAAACAGCATGAAGATGCCCATGAAATGCAAAACCTTATAAACTTCAATCGCCATATTTTTTGCTCCTGTCGTTTGGTCTGTGTGTGCGTGGTTGTATGGTTAAATGGTTAAATGGTTACCCGGCCATTTAGCCATTTAACCATTGAGCCATCCAACTACCCTTCTCAAAGATTGCAACAATCGCAATTCCCGCAGCGAGGCTCATCGGAAAAGCCGAAATATTCGGAGATGAAGACCCGGCGGCACTCTTCGGTGCGAAAATACTGCACCATGGAGAGCAGCTTCAACTGGTCGTTCTTCAACTTTTCCTGGTAGCGCTCTTCGTCTAAGAGCGCCTCCGGCAGCTCCCTCAAAATTCTCAAGTTTTGCTCCTCAAGAACGCCTTCGGTAACGCCGTAGCGGTCCATCATATTCAGGGCGGTCTCCAGGCGGAAATCATGGCGGTTCTTGAAATTGAGCTGCTCGCGCAAGTAATCGCTGCCCATGGAGTTCGCGGCGGCGGGGTTTTCGTAGATCAGTCCGAAAAGGCGGTCGTAGAAATGCGGCTGGGGATTGGACCATTTGATGAATTCCATCTGGGTGGCCAAATCGTTCTGACCGTAGAGCAGCAAGCACAGGGAAGGCAACCCGTCACGCCCGGCGCGGCCGATCTCCTGGTAATACGCTTCCAGGGAGCCGGGCACTTCCGCGTGCACCACAAAACGGATATCCGGTTTGTCGATGCCCATCCCAAAGGCGTTGGTCGCCAGCACCAGGGTGTTTTCGCCTTCGATGAAGCGGCGTTGCATGCGCTTGCGCTGATTCGCCTCCAGTTTACCATGGTAAATGCCGTGGTGAATTCCCTTGCGCCGCAGGACGTCCGAGTAATATTCCAGGGATTTGATCAGCGAAAAATAGATGATGCCCGATCCCGGGTAGGTATTGATCGCATAGAGAATGGCCGCCAATTTTTCCTCTTCGGAGATCACGTCGCGCGCTTCTAAGCGCAGATTGGGGCGCTCGATGCCCTGGTGGAAAACTTGCATGTCCGCGGGATCGACTTGCAGCTTGTCGATAATATCTTCCTGCACCTGCGGGGTGGCGGTGGCGGTGAGGGCGATGGTGAGGGGGTTGCCGATCAGCTCCCGGAATTCCCCGATGCGGGAGTAATCCGGGCGGAAATCGTGCCCCCATTCGGAGATACAGTGAGCTTCGTCCACCGCCAGCAGGGAAATCCGCGCGGTTTTGATTTTCTCCACGAACTCCGGCTTGCGAAAGCGCTCCGGGGTCACATAGAGCATTTTGATGTGCCCGTCCAGAAATTGCTGCAAGCGGGTTTCTTTATCCTCCGCGGAAACCGTCGCATTGATAAAACTCGCCGGAATATCTTTTTTGCGCAGGGCGTCCACCTGGTCTTGCATCAGGGCGATGAGGGGACTGAGCACCAGGGTGCCGCCCTCAAAACAGAGCGCCGGAACCTGGTAGCAGAGGGATTTGCCGGCCCCGGTGGGCATTAACACCAGGCAGTGGCCGGCCGGGTGGGGATCTTTTCCGTTTTCGGAATTAACCAGCCGCCGGATGATCTTCTCCTGCGCTCCGCGGAACGAAGAAAAGCCGAAGAATTTTTGCAGTATTTCTAATGGTTCCCTGGGCATTATTTTTATCCTCAACATTAAAACCTTTGAAAGGTTTGAAACCTTTCAAAGGTTTTAAAGGCGGGTTAATTTAAACACTTTTGCGGTGAGTCAAAAGGGTATATTTATTCCGGCCCGGCAAAAGGGGGCACTCCACAAAACTTAAAAACATAAAACCGCGAAAAATGTTTATACTTGACTGCGCCGCTCAACCATAAATAAGTTGTAATGGTGTGCCGGGAAGCGATCAGTGTTTGTTGGTAACAACGAAAGCTCTTCATGCCACCCCGGAGGCGCATGATAAATGACGCTCCCGGCAAATGACCCTAAATGACGCGCAGCGATTGACTTTCAATGACGCGAAGCAATTGACCATAAATGACGCACAGCGATTGACCTTCAATGACGCGCAGCCCCGAAAACACATCAGGAATGATGATTTCCACGCCTTCACATACACTACGCGGCCGGCGATGGCCGGTAAGCGTCGCCCCGATGATGGATTGGACCGACCGCCACTACCGCTATTTTATGCGCCGGATTACCCGCCATACCCTGCTCTACACCGAAATGAAAACCACCGGGGCGGTGCTCTTCGGCAACCGGGAGAAAATCCTGGGATTCTCCCCGGCGGAAAAACCGCTGGCTCTGCAATTAGGCGGCGACGACCCCGCGGAACTGGCCGAATGCGCCGGCATCGCCGAAGAAATGGGCTACGACGAGGTAAATCTCAACGTCGGGTGTCCCAGCGGCCGGGTGCAGCGGGGAAATTTCGGGGCCTGCTTGATGGCCGAGCCGGGCTTGGTGGCCTCCTGCCTGAAAGCCATGCGCGGGGCGGTTTCCATCCCGGTGACGGTCAAACACCGCATCGGCATCGACGGGCTGGAAAATTATGAAGATCTGAAACGGTTTGTCGGCGCCGTCGCCGCTTCCGGGTGCGACCGTTTTATCGTTCACGCCCGCATCGCCCTGCTGCAAGGGCTGAACCCGAAGGAAAACCGCACCGTTCCGCCCCTGCGTTATGAAGAAGTGTACCGCTTGAAAGAGGATTTCCCCGCCCTGGCGATCGAGATCAACGGGGGAATTAAATCCCTGGAGGAGATGCTCGCCCACCTGAGCCGGGTGGACGGGGCCATGATCGGGCGCGCCGCGTATGAAAATCCCTACCTGTTCGCAACCGCCGATTCCCTCTTCTATGAGGACCATCTCCAGCCGCCCACCCGCCGGGAGATCGTGGAAGCGCTGGTCCCCTACCTGGAAGCACAAATCCGCGCCGGCATGTTCCCCCGCCACGTTACCCGGCATATCCTGGGGCTGTTCCACGGGCGGCCGGGAGCTAACTTTTGGAAGCGCTATCTCAGCGAAAACGCCCACAAGCCGGAAACCACCGCCGCGATTTTGCGCGATGCCACCGGGGGAATTCCGGCGGAAGTGCTGGATGAGCGCCCGGAATTGCCGGTATTTGCGTGTTCGAGTGCTTGAGTGTTTTGGGTGGTACTAAACAATTAATGCTGATCCTAATTCAGCGACTTCGGCTATGTCATTCCCGCGAAAGTGGGAATCCACTATTTTTGCTGAGTTTATGGATTCCCACTTTCGTGGGAATGACAGCATATACTTTTTTAAACAGCATTAATCGTTTAGGGCTACCGTGTTTTGAACTATGAGGATACGTGATAAGACAACTAAAACACTATACATTAGTTTTGCGTTTTTTACGCCAACGGCGTTACACATCACAGCCCAGGGTTCTCCCGCTTGCGGGACACCCTGGGGAATGTACGATGCGGAAATGGCTCCCATACCCCAACGGGGTTAAACAAAAAATGCGGGATATGAGACCATTTCAGGGGATTGTAAAACCCTTTCAGGGTATATTGATTGGGTTGCACATTTGTAGTCCCAGGGTGTCCCGCA
>WYBG01000622.1 GCA_011526015.1 Deltaproteobacteria bacterium
AAAAAAACCCGCACCCGGGAAAACCGGGTGCGGGTGAGAGGTAAAAGAATTTCTTGAAAGCACATCCCTATTCATCGGCAAAAATTGCGCAGGGATTAGAGAAAATCTATTGCGGATTTTTTTGAGTGCGAATTTAAAATTCGACAAATCCGCAATGCGAAGTTACCGCCCCCGCGCCCCGCTCGCCCGTTCCAGGATTGTGTCCATGATATTCGTGAAGCGCTTGTTGCTGATGGGGTGATCGGCAATGATCTCCCCGTTGAAAATAATGCAGAACGTTCCGAACGCGCAGGGGGCGTTTTGGGCTTCGGCGCAGTTTTGCAGATCGATGACCTCGGGTTTTATGCCGTACCGCCTCTCCGCGCTGTCACTGATTTCGCTGACGTTCTTGACCGTGTAAGGACATTGATCGGCGCGGATGATCGTCAAACCTTTTCCATACCGGCTCAACTTGTCATCCCAATTCCCGGTGAATTTTGGCGCCGGGGCGGTTTCAACGAACTTTTTCACCAGCAGCTCGAAATCGGGGGGCGCGTGATCGACGACCGCAAAGCCGCGTCTCAAAAATATCCCCTTGCCCACCATAAACGCGCTTTCCCGAGTCACCACCGCCACACCGTGGCGATCTTCACTGCGGGCGTCTCTTTCGCATTCGTCCAACAAAAGCGAGGCATACCCCTTGCTTTTATGAACGCGCCTGAATCCCACAAACAAACAGTGAATGAACAGGTATCCCCGGGCTTGAACCGGCCTCCAGCAATATTCGCCGGGGAGATATTCGATCATGCCCTGGGCGCCGTCGCGCTCGTGGTAGAGGGTCTTGATCTTCATCCCCTCCCGGAAGCGCTCTTTCAGCCAGGCAACTTTTTCGGGAAATCCCGGGGTCTTCATACTTTTATACCCGCAAATCCCGAAGTCGAGGATATTTTCCGAAGTGGTGTCGATGATTTTTATTGCTTCCATTGCCCGTTTCGCCAATTGTCGCCCTATAGTTTTTCAGAAAAATAATTTCTACGGCAAAATAATTCCATGGCAAAATGATTCAAACCCTTACATCAAACATTATTTTGCCATTCAATCATTTTGCCTTTATCGCCAGGCTAGCAGTAGCCGGCCTGAAGCATTACAAGCCGGGCAAATAATTTTCTGAAAATCTATAGTTTTACTGCCGGACACTTTTTTAAACCGGTGCAATTTCAACGACTTTGTCATGCCCGAATGCTTTAATCGGGCATCTATGAGAGGCTAAAGAAGTGGATTCCCGCTAAAGCTTGTCCCCGCATGTATTAAGCGGGGAACATGCGGGAATGACATACACTGAGCGACAAAATCAAAAAGTGTCCGGTACTGTAGCCTTAGTTCCGGTTGCTCAAGATACCCAATAAGGCTTTTTATGTCAACCGGCAAATTTTGCCGCTCGTTCACCGCACCAGCGCCATCTTCTTCATCGCGCTGTGCTGGCCCGCTTTCACCCGATAGAAATAAATCCCGCTGCCGACTTGTTCCCCCGCGGAATTCCGGCCGTCCCACTGCACCGTGTAGCGACCGGCGGCCATTCGCTCGTTCACCAGGGTTTTCACCCTTTGCCCCAGGGCATTGAAAATGCTCAACTCCACATTGCTGAGAGCTGAAAGCTGAAAGCTGATCGCTGTAGTGGGGTTGAAGGGGTTGGGATAGTTTTGCGAGACAATTAGACGATCCGGCAAATTGGGCGGGTCATTCTCCTTGATTCCCACAATTGTGCCGCTCAGGGCATCGACCAGAATTTCCAGGGGAGCGGCGGTGGATGAATGATATTCGAAAGCCCACACCGTTAAGCCGGGAAAGGGCACGTGATACCAGCGGCTTAAAAAGGCGTTGACAAATACTCCCTGGTTTGCGTTCCGGTAGGCCGCTCCCCCGGCAGCTTCCGCCGCGGCAATGGCAACGTCGCTGTCCAGCCAGCCGGCCGGGATGGCGCTGGTGTCCGGCGGGCTCCATCCCGGCGGCGCCGAGAAAATGGGTAATTGCCCCCAAACCACCACACCATAGAGAGAATCCAGCAAAGCCGAATAATAGAGGCAGTTCCAAAACTCGGTTTTCCCCAACGAATCCACGCTGGTTCCCTGGCTGATCACCGCCCATAATTTTGCATCCGCCGCCCAGCTTTGCGCTACCGGAAGCCCCATTTGCTCGGCGGCCCGGGCGGTGGCCGGTTCGCTCAACACTACCCCGGTTTGCGCATGAATGATCAAGAAGAAGTCCTCGCCGGTAGAAGGAGAAGAATACTGCACAAACCAGGTGGCCAGGAAGGACAGGGGTTTCGGGTATGGTTGGGGGAAATTTGTACTATGGCAAAGCGGGATGGGAGTCACCGAATTTTCCCATTGGGAAGGAAAGGCGAAGGGCTGCAGAATAAGGTTGCTACGCGGTTTCTGGAATGCCCCGGAGATACTTCTCTGCTCCTTTTCGCCAAAACTCAAAGAACCGAGAAAGGCAATGATTTCCGCATCCGGGTAATTCTGGCGGAACTGCGCGCCGCCATGCGCTTCCGCTACCGCCAGCACCGTATCGCTGTTCAGCCAATTGGGAGGCAAGGCCAGGGTGTCGGCAGGAAATGGAATATCCGGGGCAATTATAATCAGCTCGCCCAGGACAACCCAGGAACGCTGTTGCAGCAATACCGGGGAATAGAATCCATACTCCCATAAAAGCCCCTCTCCGGCCGGGTTCACATTATCGCCGCCGCACCAGACCAGTTGGGCATCCGCCGCCCAGTTCTGCGCCAGGGATTGTATGAGCGGGTAAGGGTCGCGAGCGGTCTGGGGTAAAACCGTGAACAGGGAAAAGTCGATTCCGGCAACCTGGGCGCCGGCCGCTATCAGGATGCTATCCGGGCGAGAATCGCCATTCGCGTCGTAGAAGCCGATGCCGCCGCCGGGCTTGAATTCGATGTCGCCCTCGCCGTTCACGTAAAAGTCCTGAATAGCCGCCGGCCAGTAAACGCCGGGGGCGACATAATCGATGCTGTAAGACCCGCCGGAGCCTGTAACTACCTTCCCGTTGGTGATCTCTCCTTCTTGTTCTCCAAAGGGATGCTCGTCTAGCAGCACCACCAGCGCCCCGGTGGGATCATGCGCCGGGTAATTTATTGTGCCGGATACCGTAGCCGTTGGCAAACTGCTCCCGGTAGTAAACAGCAGGGAATAGGGCATCGCCAGGGAATCTCCTGCCTGGCTGAGGGCATCGACAATCACGAAAAGATAGGTGGTATTGGGGAAGAGATCCAGATTATGAACGTACACTGTGGTCAAATCTGGGCTGAGGGAGATGGAATCCGGCTCGCCAATGAGGGTATCCGGGTAGAGGAAAAGACTGACAAAAAAATCGGTTGGATACGGAAACCGGGAGGAAGTGTCGATAGGCGCATTGAAAGTGACCGAAAAGGTGGCGGAAGAACTCACCCCGGCAGCGCCATGAACCGGGGAAGTAGAAACTACCGAAAACTGGCCGAAAAGGGAACTCCCGCTCCATAAAAAAAACGCGACCAGGCTGAAACGCAGGCCGGAGAGTAATTTGGAACTGGTCATATTTTTCCTCCTGGTTAGATTGTGGACAATAAATGAGTATATGGGTGGAAGGATACCCATCCACCCATATACTCATACTCTCATTTACCTACTATATCATATCACCGCACCAGCGCCATCTTCTTCATCGCGCTATGCTGGCCCGCTTTCACGCGGTAGAAATAGATCCCGCTGCCGACCGGATGCCCGGCGTCGTTGGTGGCGTCCCAGGCGACGGTGTAATATCCCGCTTCCTGGTGCTGCGATACCAGCGTTTTCACTTTCTGCCCCAGGGCGTTGTAAATCACGATCTCCACCTTCTCCGGCTGCGGCAGGGCGTATTTGATCTCCGTAACCGGGTTGAAGGGATTGGGATAGTTCTGCGAGACCGCAAACACCGTGGGCAGCCCGGCGACTTTGCCTAAGCGCAAAACATTCACCTGCGGATTGGCGATCACGATTGGGGAATCTTCCGATACGAGATGTTCCGCAATCGGCTGGTTCCCAACCATCTCGGCGAGGATGTAGCGATTTTCCGCTTCCCCGGGAGCATTCGACGCGGTTTTCAGGTTGGAAAAGCGCAGCGTTACGGGATAGTGGGAAGATTGCACCCGGATAAGCCCCTCGTCGCTTTCGATCAGACGGTAGTCATCGGCTTGCGGCGTTGCCGTGAAGCGGGCGTCGAAACCGCCCGCGGGGGGAACCGGGGGCAGGCTGTAGCTCAGGATGGAAACGCCGTTTTCTAACTTCGCCCCGAAATAGAGCTTCTGCGCCGCGCCGGAAGCGTCGCTGATCTCGATAAGGCTGAAGCGGCTCAAATCCGCCGGTTTGGGCAGGGGAGACCCCGGCGCCCCGTTACGGATGGGGGTAATTTCGCCGGAATTGCTGGCGCGCAGCCAGTAGCCCTCTCCCGGCTGCAAGAAATCCACCGGGTAATAAGCGCCGTTGTAGGCGTACAGGGTTCCCGGAATAATAATTCCCTCCGGATCATACACTTCCGTTAGCGCCACCGGGTAGGAAGGCCCGCCGATCATATTCCAGCCGGCCGCCAGGGTGGCTTTGCACTCCTGCCAGGGGACAATGGATATGATCGGTTCGCCGGCCTGGGGGAATTTCAGCCAATAACCGCTGCCCATTTCCATATAATCCAGGCGGCGGTAACTCCCGGAAAAGTTGAACAGGGTTTGCGGCTGGGCAGTGGGGAATACCGCGAGGTAAAACCCGTCCGCTACTTCCCCGGGCAGGCTGACCAAATTCCAACCCTCGGCCACGGTTTTGGCGAAGGGCCGGGGCGTTACATCATAGAGGATTTGCAAATGGCCTAACCCGGCGTTATCGGTATAGTTGTCGGAATCCCACATATCCAGGTACACCAGGCTGCCCCCGGTCTGGGGATCGCGCAGGTGGAAGGTTCCTCTCCGGGGAAAATGGCTAAAAGAATACCAGTTCAGGGTAACCGGTTCCCCGCCGAAGGAGGGCTGGTAGTGCGCGTTCCAAATGATGGTATCGGTGTTGATGGCGCGGTAATCATTGATGAAATCCTCCCCGTTGACCCGGAAGCGGGCGTCGAACGCGCCGGTGGGCGGCAGGGGCGGGGCCAGCAGGTCCCAGTCCGGATCGAATCCATCGCTGGCGTAGCTGGCGGCGCCAAACCAGATATCCTGGATATTAGCGGCGTTATCGGATACCCGGAGGAGCGCGCCAAAATCTCTCCAGGGGAAGGGCTGCGCTTCATAGATGATGTCGGTCCAAACGTCGCCGA
>WYBG01000623.1 GCA_011526015.1 Deltaproteobacteria bacterium
AATACATATTGGGTCTGCGCCTTTATAAATCAAACTTTCGTTTGTCCAGCCATAGTACTTCATCTCTGTTGCAGGTTTATTTAATTGGATGGGCAGTCCTTTTTCGTCGTAAAATTTGTATTCTAGTTCCTCTGCGAACCATAATTCATATAAACTATATAGTTTACCCTCTCTTATCGCTGGCTCCCAATTATCTCCAACTTTTTTTGCCATTTCTTGAAGGGTTGTATTTAAATAATTATCTAAAAGAATTCTTCTAATAAAATTACCCTTCGTAATAACACTATATTTACTGACTCCATTGGCAGATAGCTTTAATTTTATACTGTCCGGCAAACTAATTCCAGAGGAAAGACTGAGTTTCTCCTCATGCTGAATGGATACTTCCGGCATTTTATGGTCATTATAGTAAACCTCTATACCAATTGAGTTTGGGGTTGAGCGAAAAATCGGGGATGAACTGATCGATTTATCGTGCTCTACGATTGAACCGACTTCCCATTTTGTCTGAGGAGGAGTAACTGATTTAAACTCATAGTTTTTCATCATCTTATGAATTTCGTTATATGATGCGCAACCGTAAAAGAATATGGTCGCTAAGGTTGAGAATAAAACAATTGTCATTTTCCTTAGATTGTTCATCTCGAATGCCTCTAACGATATGGTTTATTATGCAAAAAAACCTTTCACTAAACAGATACCAATTTTATGAAAAGTTAATAAATAATGAAATTTTTATCAAGAGGAGAGATTTTTTGTGGATGCAACGCCCACATGGGCTGAGAGAGGGTGTGAGGGGGATCATTTTCCCGTGTCTGGCATCCCAAGTTCTGTTATCACGCCACAATGGGGCATATGGAGGGCGATCCTACAAAGGGGCTATAAAGGAGCAAGCCGGGCCGACAAGGGCGCATACTTCCGTTTCATAGCTAATTTTGTGTTTATTTTAAATTTTATTTCGAAGCGTATCGAGGTTTTTTTGAATAACCTTGTCAGTTCGATTTACTAAAAAAATGACCATAATAATTATTGATCCGATGATACTCAATATTCCGTAAAATATCATCTTCTCAATATCTTTCACCCAATCGAATAATTCGCGTATATCACTGGAGTTCGATTGATTCTGGGTCTTTACATCTGCTATTGTTGCTCTGGTCTCAGCATTATTCGGGGAAATATAATCTCGGAGATCATTATACTCTTTCTTTAGGCCCTCCATTCGAACTTCGAGGTCTGAAATTTTGTTCTCTATCTCTTTTGTTGTAATTCTTTCTACGGCAGAATTTAAATTTATTGCCAGAGAATCCAATTCTCTCAATTGGGCAGAAAAATTTGTCACACTTAAGCCTAAAGAATCGACTTTCTCTTGCAAAAGCGTTTGGTGTTGAACAAGCTCCATCCATTCAGTGCTGCTTGGTGAGATTTTGACAATAATCGTATAAATTGAGATGCCAAGAGCAATTATTGAAAGAGCGAGCGCTCCGATTGATGAATATCGGGAAATAAATTCTCCGGCTGAACGCAAGGTGTCTAAGGGCTTCATGGATTTTTCTCCTATGAAAAATCGGTCGGGAAGCTGCCTGTTATTTCAGATTATAGTGGATATAGAAGAGGTTTTTCCTGTATTTAAATCATCGCCGCTTTTTACCGTGGTATACAGCATCTGTTATGGTTTTTGCTGGTACTGGGGATGAATACTTATCTATGTTAAAGATGATTTTGTATTCTTAAGATGGTAGAAGTTAGTAACAAATGAAGAAAATATCAAGAAGGGAGATTTTATGATGTTTGGTGGTTTTTCTTTCGCCCCGATGGATTGTTACAACCCCTTGCTCCTCCTTTATTAAGGGGGAACAACCATTGGTATGCTTTTTAAGGGGAAGGGGTTGATTGTTTAATCTTGAGATATTCGTATGATTCCTTCAGATTGTTGTAGTGATCTTTCGCCAGGGTTCGCGCTGCCCAGGCTGAGGAGATGCAGAGGAGCACTCCTAAGACAGAAAGCGCAATGCTCTGCCATACATCCAGGGCTTGAACGCGAAGATTCCATGCGATGAAGGCTATGGTGATGAAGGCTCCATTGAATACCCATGCACGGCAAATCCTAAGTCTGCTCCGGTTGTATTGAATTTGAGCGCCAAGAATCTCAGAGGATGCAAGGATCTGCCTTTCGAGAATCTGCGGCGCGGGGAAATCCTCTCTGTCAAGGATACTGCGGGATAGTCGCCGTTCAATCCTTCGGAATGTCTTATAGGCCAAGCGATCGACAAGAATGCCGAGCACATAAGCGACACCAGCGAGAGCAACCATTGCAGGCGCACCGATCGTCGGGAAATCCATTTCCATACGGTAGCCGAATATGGCGCCCAAGAGTAACGCAAGCCAAATAGCGGCCCCAATTCCAATTATTAGGAGCTCAACGAATAACTGGGTAGTTGCCATGAACTTGTTTCTCTCTGAGAAGTTTAGCCAATTAATAATCAGCGAAAAGAAATTAGTTATTGAGGGTGTTTTGAACAAGGGGAGAAAATAATCGAGAGGGAGTGATGGATTGCTAAAGCTCCGGGAGTTTGAGGACGATTTTAAGGTGTGGAAGGGTGGTTTTTATGTTAATTGTTGTTTCGGTCATTTATTTTTTGGTGGGTTTTTCTTACCTTTCATTTCATTTTTAACATTAAAGCGAGAGGGACATGGAACAGGGTCAACTGAACTGGGTGGTAAATTTTATTTGGGGTATTGCCGATGACGTGCTGCGGGATCTGTACGTGCGGGGCAAATACCGGGATGTGATTCTGCCGATGACGGTGCTGCGGCGGTTTGACGCAGTGCTGGAGCCGACCAAGCAAGCGGTGCTGGATATGAAGGCTTCACTCGACGAGGCGAAGATCGTGCACCAGGATCAGGCGCTGCGGCAGGCGGCGGGTCAGGCCTTCTACAATACTTCCAAATTTACTCTACGCGACCTCAAGTCTCGCGCCAGCCAGCAGCAACTCAAAGCGGATTTTGAAGCCTACCTCGAGGGATTCTCGCCCAACGTTCAGGACATCTTAGAGAACTTCGAGTTCCGCAACCAGATTCCGCGCCTCTCCAAGGCTGATGCTTTGGGAACGCTGATCGAGAAGTTCCTTTCGCCGGATATCAACCTCAGCCCCAACCCGGTTTACAATGGCGACGGTTCCGTAAAACATCCCGGCCTGGACAACCACGGCATGGGAACGGTTTTCGAGGAATTAGTGCGCCGCTTTAACGAGGAGAACAATGAGGAGGCGGGCGAGCACTGGACCCCGCGCGACGCGGTGAAGCTGATGGCGAAGCTGATCTTTTTGCCTATAGCTGACGAGATCGAATCCGGCACTTACCTGCTCTATGATGGAGCCTGCGGAACCGGCGGGATGTTAACCGTGGCGGAAGAAACCTTGTTAGAATTGGCCGGAGCGCGCGGTAAGCAGGTTTCGGTGCATCTTTTTGGACAGGAGATCAACGCCGAAACCTACGCGATCTGCAAGGCGGATCTGCTGCTCAAGGGGGAAGGAGATGCGGCGGACAATATTGTGGGGGGGCCGGAGCACTCCACGCTATCTAATGATGCTAACCCCTCGAAAGAGTTCGACTTTATGCTCTCCAATCCGCCTTACGGCAAAAGTTGGAAGAGCGACTTAGAACGGATGGGCGGCAAGGACGGCATTAAAGACCCGCGTTTTATCATCGAGCACAACGGCGACCCGGAGTATTCCCTGCTTACCCGTTCCAGTGACGGGCAGATGCTTTTCTTAGCCAATATGTTGAGCAAGATGAAGCGGGATACGCGGCTGGGCAGCCGCATTGCCGAGGTGCACAACGGCAGTTCACTCTTTACCGGGGACGCCGGGCAGGGGGAGAGCAATATCCGCCGCTGGATGATTGAGAACGACTGGCTGGAGGCTATTGTAGCGTTGCCGCTGAATATGTTCTACAATACCGGAATTGCCACCTACATTTGGGTGCTTAGCAACCGTAAGCCGGAACAGCGCAAGGGGCAGGTGCAATTGATTGACGCCACGCAGTGGTTCAAGCCGCTGCGCAAAAACCTGGGCAAGAAAAACTGCGAGCTGTCGGAAGAGGACATCCGGCGTATCTGCGATACTTTCCTGGCTTTTGAGGAAACCGAACAGTCAAAAATATTTCCCAATGAGGCATTCGGCTACTGGAAAGTGACGGTGGAGCGGCCGCTGAGACTGCGCCTGGACCTGTATGGGGACCGTCTGAAATCCTTCCGCAGCCAATGCAGGGAAGCCGGGGAGGAGCCGCTGGCCGATGTCATTGAGCGGGTTGCCTTAGAAATCGGCCCGGGGCCGCATCAGGACTTTAACGTTTTTCTGGAGGTTCTTTCTGAGGCTGCTACCCGTTATGGGTTGAAAATGAACACCAAGCGGGAAAAACTGATCAAAACTGTGCTGGCTGAGCGGGATGAGACGGCGGCGGCGGTGGTCAAGAAAATCCATAAGAAGGGCACGGAGCCGGATCCCCTGCGGGGGCTGTTCGTGGCGACCCTTAACGGCAAGCCGGCGGTGGTGGAGTACGAAGCGGACAGCGATTTGCGGGATACGGAGCAGATACCGCTCTTAGAAGAAGGGGGCATCGAAGCCTTTATCAAGCGGGAAGTGCTGCCCTACGCCGCGGACGCCTGGTATGCGGCGGAGAGCGTGAAGGCCGGTTACGAGATCAGCTTTACGCGCTACTTTTACAAACCGCTGGCTATGCGAACATTGGAAGAAATCCGGGCGGATATTTTGGCGCTGGAGAAGGAGAGCGAGGGGCTATTAGATGAGATCATTGGAGGGGAAGCATGAAACCCGCTAAAAAGCCCGATAAACCCGGGCAGCCTGAACGTATTCTCCCAAAACAAGGTGGGTATCGAAAATTAAAGAGTTTCCAAATTGCCGAACTCATCTATGACGGCACGGTGTGTTTTTGCAACCGCTTCATCGACAGGCGCTCGCGGACTCATGATCAAATGGTACAGGCTGCACGGAGCGGCCGACAGAATATTGCCGAGGGCAGCGTCGTTTCCAGGACGTCGAAGAAGATGGAACTCAAATTGACCAACGTGGCCAACGCCAGCCTGGAAGAGCTGCTATTGGATTATGAAGACTACCTGCGCCAGAACAAGCTGGTTCAATGGGATAAAAACTCGCCCGAGGCTTTGAGGGTGAGGGGAAAATATAAGTCGGACGTATCGGCCGCTTCAGACGTTTCGGACGTTTATGATTTTACAACCGCTGCCGCGGAGGTGACGGCTAATACACTTATTTGCCTGATCCACCAGGCTACTTACCTGCTGAAACGGCAGATTCAAAGATTAGAAGAGGATTTTTTAGAGCAAGGGGGAATAACCGAACGTCTTTATAGAGAGCGGGTCAAAGTGAGAGAGGCGGCTGGTGTACCGGAAACGCCACAAGCACCTCAATGCCCGCGGTGCGGCAAAGTTATGGTGCGGCGGGTCGCCGGGCGGGGGCCTCATAAGGGCCAACCCTTCTGGGGATGTTCCGGCTATCCCGACTGCACCGGTACCCGCCCGGCAGATCAAGGCGGCCCGGCCAATAACCCCGATGAGTCGAACTTCCAACATGAAGGCGGTGAGGCATGATTAACCAGCTCAAACCCTATCCGGCTTATAATGACTCCGGGGTGGAGTGGTTGGGGGAGGTGCCGGAGCATTGGGAGGTGTTACCAAACCGCGCGCTTTTTAATGAAGTAAGAGAGCGCGATCATCCGGAGGAACAGATGTTGTCGGTCACGATTAATAAGGGTGTTATCCGTCAAGAGACGCTGCTCGCTGACAGTTCGAAGAAGGACAGTTCTAACCAGGATAAATCTGCCTATAAACTTGTTCGATCCGGAGACATCGTTTACAATAAGATGCGAGCATGGCAGGGCGCAGTCGGTGTATCGAACTATCAAGGTATTGTTAGCCCGGCTTACGTGGTGCAGCGCCCACGTGAAGATATTTGTTCACACTATATCCATTACCTGTTTAGAACCCCTGCCTTTGCGAAAGAGGCTGAGCGGTGGTCTTATGGTATTACCTCCGATATGTGGAGCTTACGGCCCGAACACTTCAAGATGATCTATGCATGCTTACCGCCTGATGAAGAACAAACTGCAATCGTAAGTTTCCTCGATTACGTGGATCGACGAATTCGACGCTACATCCACGTCAGGCAAAAGCTGATCAAGCTGTTAGAGGAGCAGAAGCAGGCCATTATTCACCAGGCAGTTACCGGGCAGATTGATGTGCGCACCGGGCAACCATACCCCACCTACAAGCCCTCCGGCGTGGAGTGGCTGGGGGAGGTGCCGAAGCATTGGCAAATTGCAAAACTTGTTCAGCTTACAACGAGAATTGGCGATGGTATTCACGGTACGCCAGAGTATGTGGATGAATCGGAATTTCACTTCATAAATGGAAACAACCTGTGGAACGGGACTATAAAAATTACCTCAACGACACGATGTGTTAGTAAAGTTGAGTTTCAGAAATATAAAATTGATTTGGATGATAGTACAATCTTGATGTCCATTAACGGCACTATTGGCAATTTAGCCTTTTATCGTGGGGAATCTATAGTGTTGGGGAAAAGTGCTGCTTACATCAACTGCGATAAGTTCCTTGCGAGATGCTTTTTGTTCTTTTTTCTCCAGTCATTAGCGACTAAGGAGTTCTTTCAGCTTGAGCTTACTGGAACTACTATTCTTAATTTGTCTTTAGCATCAATTCGAAATCTTTTAGTCGCACTTCCATCATTAACGGAGCAAATAGAGATTTCCTCTTTTTTGGAGGTTAAAATGACTGAGTTAGACAATTTGATTAATCGTACCCACCATGAAATTAATCTCCTCCGAGAGTACCACACCCGCCTGATTGCCGAGGTGGTTACCGGCAAGTTAGATGTTCGCGAAGCGGCGGCAAATCTCCCGGAAGAATCCGATGCCGAAGAGCCGGAACCGCTCGAGGAAACAGAAATGGAAAGCGGCGAGGATGAAGATATTGCTGATGAGGACCGCGAGGCGGTATCCGGGGAGGTTGGCTAATGAATCCACGCTTTACCATCAGCCATGCCATCACCGGGGGACTGGCGCGCATCGAGCGGGCGCGGGGGTTTCTGGAAGCGGCCCGGCTCTCGGAAAACTGGGTGCGCCGGATGAGCGAGCGGGCGCTGCTGTTAGAAGCCCACCATACCACCCACATCGAAGGCACCCGGCTGACCCTGGCGGAGGCCGAGCAACTGCTGGCCGGGCAGCCGGTGCCCCGCGCCGATGCCGACGATGTGCGGGAATTGCTGAACTATCGCGAGGCTTTCAACCTGGTCTCGGACTATCTGGACTCCGGCGCTCCCCTCACCGAAGGGCTCATCCGGGAGATTCACAAACGCCTGGTCAGCGGGGTGCGGGGGGACCGCGCGCGGCCCGGGGAATACCGGCGGGTGCAGAATTATGTGGTCAATTCCACCACCGGGGCGGTTATCTACACCCCGCCCCCGCCCGGCGAAGTAGCGGCGTTGATGCGAGACCTGGTGGAGTGGTTGAACAATCCGGGTGAGTTGCACCCGGTATTGGTCAGCGGCATTGCGCAATTCCAACTGGTGCATATCCATCCCTTTTTAGACGGCAACGGGCGCACTTCCCGGCTGCTTTCCACGCTTTGCCTTTACCGCGCCGGCTACGATTTCAAGCGGCTGTTCACCATCAGCGAATATTATGACCGCGATCGCAGCGCGTTTTATGCCGCTCTGCAAAGCGTGCGGGAAGCGGACCTGGATTTAACCCAATGGCTGGAGTATTTTGTGGCCGGTCTGGATACCCAATTAGCCGAAGTGAAAGAGAGCGGCAGGCAGGCCATCCAATTGGATGTTCTGGCCCGGGAGCGGCAACTTAACACCAGGCAGGTAGAAGCGCTGCGCTACTTGTCGCAACAGAAAGCAATGAATATCCAGGATTTTGAACGAATCTGTCCCAATTTTGCGCGACGGACGCTGCAGCGGGACCTGCGAGATTTGCTCTCCAAAGGACTGATTATGGAGGCCGGGCGCGCGGCAACCGACCCGAACCGCAGCTACCAGCTTGCGATTAATTTATAATTTACTGTGACACGAGCTGTGACAAGCTGTGACACAAAGCTGTGACACCTTTTATAACCCGGGAGAACCATGACCACAGATACCAGCGAACGCGTTTTGGAACGATTGATTTGCACGGCGCTGACGGGGTCGCCCTGCGATCCGAGCGGGGGGGCAAAAGAAGCGGTGCGGGAGCGGCCGGCGAGTTACAGCGCGGGCTGGGTTTGCGGCGATTCCAGGGATTACGACCGGGAATATTGTGTGGATCTGGTGCAACTCTCCGCCTTTTTACGGGAGACGCAGCCCAAAACCGCTGCTGCGCTCGACCTCGACCAGGATAACCCGACGCGGCGCAAGTTCCTGGCGCGTTTGCAGGGGGAGATCAGCAAGCGCGGCACTATCGATGTGCTGCGCAAAGGGATCAAACACGGGCCGCACCATATCGATCTTTTTTATGGCACACCATCGCCGGGCAATGCGAAAGCGCAGGCGCGCTACGCCGCCAACCGTTTCAGCGTTACCCGGCAGCTTCGCTACAGCCGGGATGAGACGCAGCTGGCGCTGGACCTGGGGCTGTTCATCAATGGCCTTCCGATTGCCACCTTTGAGCTGAAGAACAGCCTGACCAAGCAGACGGTGGAAGATGCTATCCAACAGTACAAGCGCGACCGCGACCCGCGGGAGAAGCTTTTCGAGTTCGGGCGTTGCGTGGCGCATTTTGCGGTGGATGACCACGAAGTGCGCTTTTGTACTCACTTAAAGGGTAAGGCTTCCTGGTTTTTGCCTTTCAACCAGGGATGGAATGACGGGGCGGGAAATCCCCCCAATCCGGACGGCCTTAAAACCGACTACCTGTGGAAGCGTATTCTGACCCGCGACGGACTAACCAACATCCTGGAGAATTACGCGCAGATCGTGGAGACGAAGGACGAAAAGACCGGGCGCAAAAAACGAGTGCAAATCTGGCCGCGCTTCCATCAACTGGAGGTGGTGCGCAGGCTGTTGGCCGCGGCGGGGGAGCAGGGCGCGGGGCGGCGCTACCTGATCCAGCACTCGGCGGGCAGCGGCAAGTCGAACTCCATTGCCTGGCTGGCGCACCAATTAATCGGCTTAGAGAAGGACGGGGCGACGGTTTTCGATTCGATTATTGTGGTTACGGACCGGCGCATCCTCGATAAGCAGATCAAGGACACTATCAAGCAATTTGCCCAGGTAGGGTCAACGGTGGGCCATGCGAAACATGCCGGCGACCTGCGCAACTTCATCGCTGATGGGAAGAAGATCATCATCTCCACGGTGCAGAAGTTCCCGTTCATTTTAGATGCGATTGGGAGCGAGCACCGGGGGCGGCGCTTCGCCATTCTCATCGACGAAGCGCACTCCAGCCAGGGCGGGCGCACCTCCGCGACGGTTTCGATAGCGTTAGGGACAGCGGGCGCGGAGGATGAAGAGGAAACCCCGGAGGACCGGATCAACCGCATTATGGAGGCCAAGAAACTTTTGCCCAACGCCAGCTACTTTGCCTTCACGGCCACGCCCAAGAATAAAACCCTGGAAATTTTCGGCGACCCGCAGCCGCAGCCGGGCGGCACGGTGAAACATTATCCTTTTCACCCCTACACCATGAAGCAGGCTATCCAGGAGGGATTCATCCTGGATGTGCTGAAGCATTATACTCCGGTGCAAAGCTACTACAAACTGATCAAGAAGGTTGAAGGCGACCCGGAATATGACACCATACGGGCAAAGAAAAAGCTGCGCCGCTATGTTGAGGGCCACGATCACGCAATCGGGATTAAGGCGGAGATTATGGTGGATCATTTCCACGAGCAGGTACTGGCGCTGAACAAGATCGGGGGACAGGCGCGGGCGATGGTGGTGACAAGCGGCATCGAGCGGGCGATCCAGTACTACCACAGTATTCGAAACTACCTGGTTGAGCGTAAGAGCCCCTACAAAGCGATTGTTGCTTTCTCCGGCGAACATGAATACGGCGGGGAAAAAGTCAGCGAAACATCGCTCAATGGGTTTCCGTCGAGTAAGATTGCCGACAGGATTCAGGAAGACCCGTATCGTTTCCTGATCTGCGCTGATAAGTTCCAGACCGGCTATGATGAGCCGCTATTGCATACCATGTATGTGGATAAAGTGCTCTCCGGTATCAAGGCGGTGCAGACGCTCTCGCGGCTCAATCGCGCCCACCCGCAGAAACATGATGTATTTGTGCTCGACTTTCTGAACGACTCGGACACGATTGGGGCCGCCTTTGCGGACTATTACCGCACTACGATCTTAGCAGAGGAGACCGACCCCAACAAGCTCCACGATCTCAAGGCCGCGCTGGACGGCTACCAGGTTTATGGGGACTCTCAAATCGAGGAATTGGTGACACTGTATCTCGAAGGCGCAGATCGAGATCAGCTCGATCCGATTCTCGACGCCGGCGTCGCGGTGTACCGGGAGCAACTCGATGAGGACGGGCAGGTGGATTTCAAGGGCAAGGCCAAGGCGTTCCTGCGCACTTACGGCTTCCTGGCGCAAATTCTGCCCTATACGAACGCCGAGTGGGAGAAGCTTTCGATTTTCCTGAACTTCCTGGTTCCAAAGCTGCCGGCGCCGGTGGAGGAGGATCTGTCGAAGGGGATTCTGGAAGCGATCGATATGGACAGCTACCGGGCTGAAAAACAGGCGGCAATAAAAATCCAGCTTGCGGATGAGGACGCCGAGATCGAGCCGGTACCGACCAGCGGGGGCGGGCGCAAGGCGGAGCCGGAGTTAGACAGGCTTTCAAATATTCTCAAAGTTTTCAACGATCAGTTCGGGCATATTGAATGGACGGACGCCGACCGGGTACACAAATTGATTACCGAAGAAATTCCCAATCGGGTGGCGGCGGATACAGCATATCAAAACGCCAAGAAAAACTCGGATAAACAGAACGCCCGCATCGAACATGACAAAGCGCTGGCGCGGGTTATGACGGCGGTGCTCAAGGATGATACGGAACTTTTCAAGCAGTTTATGGACAATGAGTCGTTCCGGCGCTGGATGACGGATACGGTTTTTGGGTTGACGTATGAGTCATGAGGCAAACGCGGCTAAGAGGCTTTGAGGTCGCGGAGGAGGCGTTGGAAGGCTTGCTGGTAGCTGTCGTGATTTTTCCAGTTGGTGAAGTCTCCGATGTGGCGGGTGCGGCGGACGTCGGCGGCCCAGGCCCTGTCGGTTTCCATGACCTGCTCATCGAGGCGGATGGGAAATAAGACGGTGTGGCTGCCGCGGCGCTCTTTTTCAAAGGCGGTTTCGACTTCTGTTTCTACCCAGGCGCTGTTGAGGGAGTCTTGGGAGAGGATGAGCAGGAGTTTGTCATAGATGCGGATGGTTTCATCGATGCGCTGGCGGAATTTGTCGCCGATTTTCAGGTCTTCGGGGGCGAACCAGCAGCGGACGCCGTTGTGCTGTAAATCGGCGTAGAGTCTTTCGGCGAAATCTTTGTCTTTGGTAGAGTAGCTGATGAAGCAGGAATAGAATTCAAAGGCGGCTTTTTCCCAGAAGAGGAAGGGGATTTGCTGGATGAATTCATCAGTCAGCCCGCAGCCTTTTAGAAAGGCTTCGGGGAGGGGGCCGGATTGGACGAGGGTCATTTGGTCGATGATACTGGGGCCGAGATGAATACATGAATTTAAATTTTGGGCGTCTTTTATATTGGTGGCTCCAAAGATTGTATCATTGAGAACTGACTCCTTTAGATCGGCACCGCTGAGATCGGCATTGTGAAGATTGGCGAAGTTTAGATAGGCGCCCCTGAGATCGGATACAATGAGAATGGCATTGCTGAGATTGGCTTCAATGAAAATGGCGTCGCTGAGATTGGCTTCGATGAGAATAGTGCTGTGGAGATCGGTGTCGCTGAAATTGGCATGACGTAGATCGGCGCGGAAGAGATTGGCCGTGCGGAGATCAGGCCTTATATCAGGGTTTTCTTTACGCCAAATATTCCATGCTTCAATACCTTGTTTGAGGATTTTCAGGTGTTCGGGATTTGCCATGATGTTACCTGGTTGGGGGATTTAAAGAGCAAATTTAAATAGATCGTTATTTTTATAACCGGAATGGTAAGAAGTTATGGCGGTTTGGGGTGAGAATCAAGGGGGGAGTTGAACCACCGTTCGGCTGAGCCCTTCGACCCTTCGGCAGGCTCAGGATAAACAAAGCTCAGGAGAGCCCTCACGACGAAGCCCCAACCCCGGCCTGTGTGCCGCTGCGCGGCGGCCAGGGTGTCCCCTCCTTTGATAAGGAGGGGAATTGTTGTGACTCCTCCGCGTAAATTGCTGCTTCAAGCTGCAGAAAAATTTACGGTAGTATTTCTATTTTAATGTAGATAGGTCAAAAGGGTGGAGACATCTCTCGATAAAGTATCAACCAGACCAAATATAAAAGGGAAAAAAATAGTATTCCTAATGGGATTAATATAACAAACGTTGTAATATAGTTAGCTAACAAAGTAACCAACTTTGAGGAAGTCAACTTAAAT
>WYBG01000624.1 GCA_011526015.1 Deltaproteobacteria bacterium
ACCCCTTTGTCATGCCCGAATGTCTTTATCGGGCATCCACAGGCCTAAAACTTATAGATTCCCGATAGAAACATTCGGGAATGACCCAGGAGAAAGGGTTCAACAACTTAGTGCGCAATGCACTAATCACCAGCGCTTCATGAGTGGTTTTATGGATAAAATAAACGGTTAAATACCGGCCTGCGTCTGTTCTTCCGAACGCTGCATGTAAATTCTCTCCCTCAATATCACCTCTTTCAATAAATCGGAAGAGAGGTTTGTTTTCGAAAACTTCTTCCACCTCATAAGTTTCCACATGATGTTTAAAGCCCAGCTTATTAACAACATCCTTTAGCCAGATAATGCCGGTTATTTTCATAAAACACCACAGAACAATTTAGGTTCTCCGGCCAAGAAAATCAAGTTTTCCGGCTATCCCCGGATTTCAAGCCGGTTTTATCATTGAACTCCCGGATCAACCCGTCGATCTCTGCAACCTGATCCCGGATACCCTGCCAGTAACCGGGATAGTCGTACCATTGGGCGTTCAGCTCCTCTAACTCGCGGCCCTGCTGCTCGATCCAGGTGAAATATTTCAGGTTGTGAATGCGCTTGCGGTCGTAGTAGGAGAGTTCCAGCATGTTATCGGTGCCCAGGCCGAGCAGATGGCGGTGATGGTCGCGCAGCGCCAGCGCCGGGCTGTATTCGCCGAATTGCGCCCGCAATTCCTCGATCCGGCTGGAATAGAGCTCCATGGAGTCGGTCAGGATGGTGAACACCACGTCGCGCTCGCTCAATTCGTAGTATTTGGCGAATTTGATCGCCGCCGCCAGGTTGCCGACGCCGGAAATGCCTAACAGCGGCAGCGCCTCGATCTGTGTATCGCTTAAACCGGTAGCGCTAAGATACTCCTGCCCGGCCGGTTCGTTGAACAGGCGCAGGGCATTCATGCAATTATTATCATCCACCGCGATGACCATATCGGTATTGCGCACGTTGTGGATCCAGGGCACGTGCTTGTCGCCGATGCCTTCGATGCGATGCCCGCCGTAACCGTTCAGCAGCAGGGTGGGGCATTGCAGCGCCTCCGCCGCGGCGATTTTGCCGGAGGGGAATTTCTCTTTCAGGTAATCGCCGGTTGCCAGGGTTCCCGCGGACCCGGTGGCGCTGATGAACCCGGCAAAGCGGTCGCCTTCGCCCAGCTCTTTTTCCAATACCTCCACGATTGCGCTGCCGGTAACGTGATAATGCCAGAGGTAGTTGCCGAATTCATCGAACTGGTTGAAAATGACCACGTCGCTGCGGGTGCGGCGCAATTCCCAGCACTTATCGAAGATTTCTTTCACGTTGGATTCGCAGCCCGGGGTGGCGATCACTTCTCCCGCGATCTTGTTCAGCCACTCGAAGCGTTCCCGGCTCATCTCCTCCGGCAAAATGGCGATGGATTCGCAGGCTAACAGCGCGGAATTATAGGCCCCGCCGCGACAGTAATTTCCCGTGGAGGGCCACACTGCCTTTTGGATGGTCGGATCGAATTGGCCGGTCACCAGCCGGGGCACTAAGCAGCCGAAGGTCGCCCCCACTTTGTGCGCCCCGGTAGGGAACCACTTGCCCACTAAGGCGAAGATTCGCGCTCTCACGCCGGTCAGTGCGGAGGGGATTTCCAGATAATTCACCCCCCCGAATCCGCCGCCGCGCTCCTTCGGCTCGTTTTTCCAGGTGGCGCGGAACAGGTTGAGGGGATTCACCTCCCACAGCCCCACGTTTTTCAACTTCTCTTTGATCGCCGGGGGAATTTTACCGGGGTCTTGCTGTTCCGCAAAAGTGGGGATGATAATATTTCGTTCCCGGGCGCGGCGGACGGCGTTCTGCAACCCTTTTTCGTGGACGTCGAGGTTGATCTTCATGGGGAGGCTCCTTTCGGCCGGCGATGGTTTATAGCTTGTAGTGAATTTATGCAATGGGGCAAAAGTCACCCCTGTGAATATGATGGGGGGGCACGCCTTAACCTCACCCTTCCCCACCCCGGCCCTCCCCTTCCCTCTCCTGTAGGCGAGGGAAGGGGAGGGTGCAGCCCTGCTCCTTCGGAGGGAGGGGATAGGTGAGGTTTGCAAACTATCACCGGGGTTGCTTTCGCGCTATTGCGAATATTATAGTCTATCAAACGGCAAATGAAGATAATCACGGAAGGGTTTTCAGTAAACGAGAAAAAATATCCGCCGGGCAATCTTCTGGCTTGTAATATATTGGGGGTTGGAAAACCGGTGGTGGTTAATTTTGACTGACGAAAGGGTCTCATACACCGCATTTTTTGTTTAACCCCGTTGGGGTATGGGGGCCATTTTCTCATCGCTGCCATGGGAAACCGGGGATTATCTGAAAGCCGGAAAAAGGTCCTGGCCATACTGAAGCTGCTCCCCAATTCACGCCTTCCCACTTTAAAACTATTCGAAGGGAATTCCCCTGTTCGCTATCTATCTCAGCAGCAGCATCTTGCGGCTCTGAACGAAACCATGCCCTGAGCCTGTCGAAGGGTCGCCCGCTTTCAGCCGGTAAATATACACGCCGCTCCCCACTTCCCGCCCGGCCTCATCCCTCCCGTCCCACTGCACCTCGTAGCGCCCCGCCGGCTGCCGCACCCGCACTAACGTGCGCACTTTTTGCCCCAGCAGATTGTAAATCGCTAATTCCACACGGCTGAGTGCTGATAGCTGATAGCTGATCGCTGTCCCGGAGTTGAACGGGTTAGGAAAATTCTGATACAGAATGAATTTCCCGGGCAGCGGCTCGCTCCTTCCCGCCAGGGCAACCGGGGGGCCGACGGCCATCTCCACCGGCCAGGTAATGGCCGGGTGTAGCGGATCATTGGTATAAAAAATAATCTCGGCAGTACGCACGTTGCTCCCCTGGGCGCCTTTAATGCCGCGCAGGGTAACCTCCAGCAGCGCCGGCGCACAGGGCGGAAGGCTGCCGGCGCCGGGGGTAATGCTCAGCCAGTGGTAGCGCTCATATCCCAGGGAATATGCGACCACAAAATCGTGCCCGTCCCCCGGCTGCTGATTGCTGCTCTGCACCGCCAGCAGGGCGAGCTGATCATCCACAAAGCGCACTGTTGCGCCGCCGGGCTGGTCGTTGGCGGCGGGATCGCCGTTCATCTCTATCCCCACAAAAGAGACCCCGGTAGGCTGCCCGGCATTGGGATCCCATTGCAGCGCGGTGCAATTGGGACCCTGCGGGGGGCCGTCGGCCGCCCAGGTCCACAGGAAAGGGCCGCCCGGCGTCGCATCGTCCCACCCCATCCCGTTAATCGGCGGCCCGCTGTAGGGAAATTGATTGACCATGGCCCCGTTGAGGTTCAGCACATATACGGAGCCGGACCATAGCGAAGTCCACAAGTAAGCCAAATCCGGGTCGAGGGCAAGCCCCTTCAAGTTCGATATCGGAAGGTTAACCATCCCCAGCACGCTGCCGTTGAGCAGATCAACCTGGTAGAGGAGGGAATTAATATTGCCGAGGAGAATTGCGAGATCAAAAAGCGTTACGTCGCCAAATCCGAAGGGATTCCCGGTGGGTTGGAAAAAGGATTCGAGATAATTCCAGTCCTCATCGAAGCAGTAAATTTTCGGCGCGCCGGAAGCAGGATCCGCCCCGGCAATCCAGAAATTGCCGCCGTCGAACTCCACTCCCCGCAGCAGGTTGTCCTGCGCGGGCGTACGCGCGGTAACGTCCGCCGCAAACAGGGTATCGCCGATAGAATAGGAGGAGGGGCGGATATTCTCATCGGAATAAACGATCCCGGATGACCAATCCAGAACTCCCCCGCTGGCGTTATACACCTCTATTTGAAGGGTCAGGGAATCTCCTTCCGGAACCGTTTCATTGATGGAAAAGGGAAGCGGGGAGGGCGGCCAGTAGGAAGGAAAGGGCCAGGGGAGAACGGTCGCGCTCAAATGAACGCTGACCGTATCATGGAGCGGGTCATTACTGACAATTTGCAATTCCCCTTCGTGATGACCGACTTCGAGTGCGATGAATGACATTGAAACGGTTACCCCGTTCGCCGGGGGTATCTGGAAAGGCGGATCGATGCTAAAGGTAAACGCAAAAACCGGGT
>WYBG01000127.1 GCA_011526015.1 Deltaproteobacteria bacterium
CCCGGTATGCCCGATCAAGTGTAAGCCCTGCATCGACCGTTTGGATCATCGCTTTTACCGTCTCCGAACAAAGGTCGAATGTAGCGGTAATTTCAAAGGCTTACAACCGGAAAAAGTTTTTGAGTGGGAAGGGGCAAGTGAGAGGTGGCAAGTGGCAAGTCAATGTCGTTTAGTTAAGGCAATTTGATTGTCATTCCCGCGAAAGCGGGAATCTATAACTCCCCGAATCTCTGGATTTCCGCTTTCGCGGAAATGACATTTTGAGAGCGATTCCCCTTAACTAAACGACATTGAGTGGCAAGTGGTAAATTCAGAAATAAGAACGGGCGGGAAGGCCGCATTTTGCTTCTCGCTTCTTACTTCTCACTTGCAACTTCTCACTTCTAATGTTTGGCTCGGGAATATCCGATAAATTTTAGTAGAACCCAAAACGGAGGGTTTGATGGAAAGGAATCGGTCTCATCAACAGAGTAGCGGGGGAAAATGGCTTTCATTCCTGGTAATTATGGCCCTGGCGGGGGCGCTTTTCTGGGGCGTCCGGGCAATTTTGGAAACCCGGGAGCAATTCGGCTCCGCGGCCGCGGGGGCGGGAGATATCGGCATCCTGGCGCGGCAGGTGGTGGCCGCCGCCAACCAATTGGCCGCCTGTTCCGATAAGAAATCCTACACCGTGGCCACGCGGAAGCTGCGCGCCCAGGTGCGCCAGTTGGAGACGGTGCATTGGAGTTTTTTCCGCGGGAATCCCGGGTTCAGCCCCCGTAACCGTTTCGCGTTCGAAATCAAACAAATTTACCTTTCCGGGCCCATCCATGCCCTTGTCAGGGTGCGCGAATTCCTGGACCATGCCAATCTTTTGCTGGAGACCCCCTACCCGGAATTCACACCCGCTAATCCGCACCTGAATTATCTCAAGGCCGCGGTGCGCGGAAACCTCATCCAAACCGTGAGCCAGGCTATCCGCGCTTATCAAAAAGCCGGGGAAGCGCATCTCTACCGGATCGTTACCCTGCTGATCGCCGGGGTGGGAACGCTGCTGCTCATCGCCTTTGTCCGTTACCTGGCCTGGCTGCGGCGGCAGCCCCTTTTCGCAAACTACTCCCCCGGCCATAGCGGGGAAAGCGTTGCCAATCTGTTGAGAAATTTACCGCGAAAGGGGTTGTACGAAAAAGAGACCATTCCGCTGCGGTAGTTGCATAACCGGGCGTCTGGGTAGATTCTTCATGCCGAAATCTGAGAGTTTGTCCCTGACTTTTTTTGCCACAGAGTGCACAGAGTTCACAGAGTTTCCCCTGGTATAATTTTAATTCTTCTGTACTCTCTGTGTTTTCTGTGGCAAATTTCAAATATTTTTGGTTTGTGTTACAGAAGTGTTGAATATTCGGCCCGGAAGGCCGGGGTCGGATATTCGACCAACGTCTCTTCCTGCCTTGTTGGGTTTGTCGTGTACTATCACGTAATCTTTGACAATTTACGGTTCGCTGGCTTATATGAAATTTTTAACCGAGGTTTCATCTGCAGAATTAACTGTGCAGAATAAATTCCGCACTCCTTTTCCCCCTTCCTTAACCCTTATTTTCTAGATAAATCAGCGGCGAGGGCTCCTAACACCGAAAAAAAGTGAAAATTGTTTTTTTCGGTGTTGAACATTTGCTCGAATAATTTTATATTCAACGGTCAGATATCCAGACAGGGGCAAATTACCGCACGCTCCCACCGAAAGGCAGGATATATGCGGACTACTAACCGAAGTGCTGATATTCATCTTAAATCAAACCGCGGAAAGGAGGTGACTCGAACCTTCAAGTAATCTGTTATTGTGTCCCACCCCTTTTTAGTTTCAGGAGGAGCATATCCATCCGCCCGAGAGGGAGAGACTGCTTACGGACGAATTTGTATTCTCCTTCTATTATCTCTTTAAGTTACAGTACCGTCAATCTACCAAAATCTGGAGGAATTATGAGAAGTATTGTAATGGTAGTTGCAGTATTGCTCTGCGCAAACGTCTTTCTCTTTGCGCAAGGCAAAGTTACTGTCGAGCAGTCCCCTAATAAAGCTTCCCTATTTTACCAAAATGTCTCCGACGCCCCCTTCGATCTGCAATTCAGCTACAACTTAGAAGTGGTGACCGGGGCGCTGGGCAATGCCGGCGCGGAATTCGACGGCACCTATTACTACAGCACCCGCTGGGCAACCAACCTGCTGCATAAGGTCGATATGACCGGCGTCCTGGTGGAACAGTTCTCCATCACCGGGGTGACCGGCCTGCGCGACCTGGCCTTCGACGGCGCGTTCATGTACGGCGGGGCGGCGGCGAACACCATCTACCAGATGGATTTCGTCAGCAAGACCCTCATCGGCACCATTCCCTCCCCGGTGGCGGTGCGCCACATCGCTTATGACGAAGTCGCAGACGCGTTCTGGGTGGGAACCTGGGATACCCCCCCGACCCTGGTCAGCCGCACCGGCCAGGTGCTGGGAACCCTTACCAGCGGTTTGACCAGCCAGTATGGCTCCGCCTATGACAAATGGACCAGCGGCGGCCCCTACTTGTGGATATTTGACCAGGTGGACGGCACCCAGGCATTTGTCAGCCAATTCAACCTCAATACCGGAACACCCACCGGCGTAACCCACAACGTGGGAGCGGATTTCCCGGCCTCGCTGGGGATTGCCGGCGGTTTGTGGTCCGGTGAAGGCGTGGTGGCGGGCAAAGCCTCCCTCGGCGGGGTGCTGCAAGGAACCCCGGATATGTATTTCGTCTATGAGCTGGCCGACGCCGGGGCCCCGACGGATCCCATGCCCCCGACCAACTTCACGGCTTACAGCGATTTTACCACTCCTACTGCGATGGATCTGAACTGGACCAGCCCCAGCACTTATATCAATGGTAATCCCCTGCCGGCTGGCACCACCATCAAGATCTCCCGGGATGGCAGCCAGATTGGCTCGGTTCCCTTAGCCACCCAAAATTATACCGATACCGGCCTGAACGACGGCACCCTCTATAGCTATGAAATCTGGGCGGACGACGGCTTAGGCGCAGTCAGCGCCCCAGCTTCCGCCAGCTGGTATGCCGGCGGTTCCCCGGTTCCGGCTGCGCCGGCCAACCTGTTTGGTGTGGGCACCCTCACGGATGCCACCCTCACCTGGACCGATCCCACCACCCAGGAAGACGGCACTCCCCTGGATGACCTGGATCAAATCAACGTCTATCGCAATGGCGCCCTGGTGGGCAGTGTGAACCCGGGTGTGGAAACCTATGTCGATACCCCTCCCCCCGGCTTCATCTACACCTACACGGTTACCGCGGTGGACAATGAAGTTCCGCCCAACGAGAGCGATCCCAGCCTCCCGGCTCAAGTGTACGTGGGCGGCCTGCCGAACATCCTGATCTGGGTAGGCCCCGGGGCGCTTGCCGCCAGCGCGGCCAGCGGCGACAGCATTTTTGAAGCCCTGGCAGCCAACGGCGAAAGCTGCTATTTGACTAACAACCTGTTCGAATTCGGCAGCGACCTGAGCGTGTATGAAGCGATCTTCGTGGTGCTGGGTATTTACGCGAACAACCACGTGATTGCCGCCGCCGACCCGGAAGGCCCGGCCCTGGAAGCGTATTTGGCCTCCGGCGGTAACATCTACTTAGAAGGCGGCGACTGCTTCAACTACGACCCGGAAGTGGGCGGCTATCAAATCCGTCCCTGGTTCAGCCTCAATGACGGCAACGACGGCGGCGCCGATCTGTTCGGGATCATCGGTTTGAACGATTTGTCCGCGTTTGCCTTCCAGTACACCGGCGAAAACAACTTTATGGACGAGTTGGTGCCGGTCTCCTCCACCCCGGTCTGGCAAAACAACGCCAACGCCGACCTTAGCGGGGTGTTCTATGCCGGTTTCGGCGGCCGTTCCATCGGCGTGGTGCCCTCTTTCGGCGGCCTGGTGGATAGCCCCGAACCGCTGAACCCGGCCCGGCTCACCCTGGAAAATTATTTCCCGCAAGAGCTGGCCGGCAACGCCGTGAAACCGGCGCGCGCGGAAAGAACCGCCCCGGCGCCCTTCACCAAAAAAGCGGCTTACTATCCGGAACTGAAGGTGCAACGCTCCCCGGAAAACCCGCTCTATAAGATCACTCCCAACGGGGTGGAAATCCTCGCCAACACCAAAGAAGACCTGATGGCGGCGTACCTGGATTTCTTCCGTACCACCGGCGATCCGGAAATTACCGTTGATCCCAGCGCCTTCAGCGATACCCTGTTGATTGGCGGCAGCAAAACCAATATTCTTTCCATCACCAACTCCGGCTCCACCACCGCCGGCCCCCTCAACTACAGCATCAGCGAAGTTCCCCCGGTGGGCTGGCTGTCCGTGAATCCCACCTCCGGCAGCATCACGGTTACCCAGACCGAGGATGTATCGGTGATGTTAGATGCGACCGGCCTGACCGCCGGTAACTACTCCACTACTCTGGAAATCACTCACAACGGCGTGAATGTTCCTTCCCCGGTGGAAGTGACGGTGAGCCTGTTGGTGAACGACGCCCCGGTAATGGTAGTCTCTCCTGCCATGGTGGAAGATACCCTGCCGCCGGCGACGACTTCCCAGAAGACCTTCAACATTGCCAACCCCGGCGTCGGCCCGCTGGAATTCGCCATCACCATCGAAGGAGTATCTGCGGCGAATGCGAAGGTGGATATTATTCGCGGCGGCGAGCCGATCAACGATGAGATCATCGCGGTAGGCCGCCAGGTTCCCCGCTCGCAATGGGGCAGCCTGACCCAAACCAACATTAACACCGGCGACGCCGGCGACGCCAGCCTGCCTTTCGTGAGCGGTTTGGCCAAGGGCACTCCCCCGTTTATCGAAGGGGAAGAGATCTTCGGCGGCACCCAGTTCACCTTTGGTCCGTTAGGCACTCGCGGTCGCGGCAACCATTTCTTCTGCAGCACCTCTACCAACCTCACCGAGCACCGCCTGTATCTGAATTTCAGCGTGGCTTCGGACCTGCAATTCTTAGTGTATGAAGGCAC
>WYBG01000128.1 GCA_011526015.1 Deltaproteobacteria bacterium
GCCCGCGCCGCCACCTGCAACGATTGCCACGTACCGCAGGATAATTTCTTCCGCAAATATCTCTTCAAGGCGAAAGACGGCATGAGGCACTCCTACGTTTTTACCACCCGCCGGGAACCCCAGGCCATGCGGGCGACCCCCATGGCCCGGGAGGCGATCCAGGAAAACTGCCAGCGCTGCCACGGCAACCTGGTACACCAGGTTTTTGCGGGGCAGGCGAGCAGTATGAGCCAACCCGACGCCCCGCTGTGCTGGGATTGCCATCGCGAAACCCCGCACGGCAACGTGCGCAGCCTCTCCGCCACCCCTTTTGCGCGGGTCCCGCGCTTAAGCCCGGTATTTCCGGAGTGGATAGCACTCGGAAAAGAACCCCAATAGGCCGTAAAACACTCTTAGATTACCCGGCTCTTCATAATTTGAAAAATGAATCGGAGAAACGGAGAGCGGGAGAAAGGGAGATCCGAATCTCTCCTTTTCTCCGATTCACCGATTCTCCCACTCTCCGGTTCCCCGGTTCACCAGTTCCCCGTTTCACTAAACTACGGAGGCGCTTATGAAATCCATCGTGAAAATCATTCAAGAAAAACCCTGGGTCGGCTGGCTGATATTCGGTCTTACCGTGGTGGTGGTTTTCTTAGCCGGCTTGCTGGCAACTTCGATTATGGAGCGGCGGGGGGAAACTGCTGCGCTGTTCCAAATGGTCAAACCCATCCCCGACTGGGAACCGCGCAACGAAGTGTGGGGAGAAAATTTTCCCCGCCAATACCAGACCTATAAAAGCACCCTGGATACCAATTTCCGCAGCAAACACGGCGGCGGGGCGATGATCGACCACCTGGAGAAATATCCCAACCTGGTCATCTTGTGGGCGGGGTATCCGTTTTCCTGGGATTATAACCAGGCGCGCGGGCACTACCACGCCATCGAAGATATTCGCAATACCCTCAGAACCGGGGCGCCGGATGAAACCACCCTCAGCCCCATGCCCGCCACCTGCTGGACCTGCAAATCCACGGACGTCCCCCGGTTAATGCAAGAAAAGGGGATCGGCGAGTTTTACAAAGCCAACTGGAAGGATTGGGGCGACGAAGTGGTCAACCCCATCGGCTGCCAGGATTGCCACGACCCCAAAACCATGAACCTGCGCATTACCCGCCCGGCCTTGATCGAAGCCTTCGAGCGCCGGGGCAAAGACATCAGCCGCGCCACCCACCAGGAAATGCGCACCCTGGTTTGCGCCCAGTGCCACGTGGAGTACTATTTCAAGGGCAAAGAGGAAAAATACCTCACCTTTCCCTGGGACCGGGGAACTTCCGTAGAAGCGATGGAAGCCTATTACGACGCCATCGAATTTTCCGATTGGCCCCACGCGCTCAGCCGCGCCCCCATGCTCAAAGGGCAGCACCCCGATTATGAGATCTACCTCACCGGCGTTCACGCCGAGCGCGGGGTGGCCTGCGCCGATTGCCACATGCCCTACCGCTCCGAGGGCGGGGTTAAATTCACCGACCACAAGCTGCAAAGCCCTCTGAACTCAATTGCCACCGCCTGCCAGGTCTGCCACCGGGAAAGCGAAGCGACGCTCATCGACAACGTCTATTCGCGGCAGGATAAAGTGATTGAGCTGCGCAGCCGGGTAGAAGAGGCGCTGGCGAAAGCCCACATCGAAGCCAAAATTGCCTGGGACAGCGGCGCCGGCGAAGCGGAGATGAAAGCGATTCTGCAATTGATTCGCCATGCCCAGTGGCGCTGGGATTACGCCGCCGCCAGCCACGGGGGAACTTTTCATTCCCCGTTAGAATCCGCCCGGATTTTAGGCTCGGCGCTGGAAAAAGCCGGGGAAGCCCGGGTGCGGCTGGCCGCCATTTTGGAGCGGCATGGCGTTAAAACCCCGGTGGAATTGCCGGATATTTCCAGCAAAGCGAAAGCCCAGGCCTACTTAGGATTGAACATGGAAAAACTGCTTGCGGAGAAAAAAGAGTTTCTGGAAAAGATCGTTCCGGTGTGGGACTCCCGGGCGGCGGAGCGGCAGGGGAAGATGAATGCTGATTGAAAAGGTGAGAGAATAGGGGAACCGGGGAATCGGGGAATGGGAGAAGGGGGAGAGACGGGGGGTTGCATCTTCCGCTCTGTGATTTTCCCGCGCCGCGCCGCCATTTTCCGAATTGTCTCGTCCGGGAATTGGCCTTATATTGCAAATAAATTCAAGCAGGAGTGGTTTGTATGGCAGTAAATTTGGAAGAGCGCGTTGACCGGCTGGAAACGATATTCGGCCAGTTTATGGCGCAAACCGGGGCGGCGTTACTGCGTATGGAACGGGATAGCGAAAGGCTCAAGACAGAGATGAGCGATTTCAAGAAAGAAATGCGGGAAGACCGCATTCAATGGAACCGGCGCATGGGGGAGCTGGCCAAAAAGCTGGGCACCATTACCGAGAGCCTGGTGAATCCCGGCATCGGGAGGATCATCAAAGAGACCTTTGATCTGGAAGCAGATGACGTTATGGTCAACCGGGCGCGGCGGGGCCAGGATGGAGCCTGGAAGGAGTTCGACATTATCGTTCTGGCCGGTGAACTGGTTTTTTTGGTCAGCACCAAAACCACTTTGCGGAATAAATACGTGGATGATTTCATTGCCGATATTGATATTTTTCGGGAATACTACCCGGAATACCGGGAGCGGAAGCTGGTGGGAATCCTCGCTGCGCTGACCATCCCGGAAGATCAGCTCAAATACGCGGAAAAAAAGGGCTTCCTGGTGTTGGGAATCGGAGAAGAGATTATGGAAGTCAAAAACCGGAAGGGATTCAAACCGAAATTCTGGTAATGTGCCGGGGCGGGAGCGCGGTATAAGCCATCCCATGAATTTAACCGGGTGCCAGCGCCGAGGAATGGATTGGCGGCGTAGGATAGATGAAGAATTGTCGGTGGAAGGAAGTTTTTCTCGATTTGTTGGGAGAATAAGACTTGCAGTCTGGTTTCTCATTATATTGAGCGAACTTTAGCCTCATTTTGCAGGAGACATCATGGCCATTCCAATCTCCCGATTTTTGATAACCCTTTACCTCTTCTGCGCCCTGCCGGCCCTCTCTCCCGCTTTGCTGCAGGCGCAGGAGAACAAACCCACGGACGTGGCGGCAGAACTTCAAAAACTGAACCGCCAACTGGAAAACCTCAACCACCGCATCGACGAGTTGGAAAAGGCCATCGACGACGGGCTGTGGTTCGACCGCGTGGGCGACGTCGCGTATGTGGATAAAATCCGCCAGGTGGGGCCTCCCCCGGCCAACGTGAAAAACCCCACCGCCTTAGGCGCTAAAAACCCGCTGCGCTTCTATTCCTACGTTTTCATCCCCCGCAACATCGACCGGGGCAAGAAATATCCCCTGTTGGTGTTTCCGCACGGGGGCGTGCACGCCAATTTCAGTACCTACTACACCCACATCGTGCGGGAGTTGGCGGCGCAGGGGTACGTGATCATCGCCCCGGAGTACCGCGGCAGCACCGGCTACGGCAAGGGGATGTACCAGCAGATCGACTACGGCGGGCTGGAGGTGGAAGACGCTTACGCTGCCCGCAATTACATGATAGAGAATTACGATTTCGTGGATGAAAACCGGGTGGGCATCTTGGGCTGGAGCCACGGGGGATTGATCACCCTGATGAATATCTTCTTCCACCCCAAAGATTACAAAGTTGCCTTTGCCGGGGTGCCGGTCAGCGACCTGGTCTCCCGCATGGGCTATTCCGGCGACGATTACCGGGAACTCTACTCCGCGGATTACCACATCGGCAAGACCGCGCAGGAGAACGTGGAAGAGTACCGCCGCCGCTCCCCGGTGTGGCACGCGGATAAGCTGCAAACTCCCCTGCTGATCCACACCAACACCAGCGACGAGGACGTGCACGTTTTAGAAGTGGAACACCTGATCCACGCCCTCAAAGCGGCGAACAAAAAGTTCGAGTACGAGATTTTCCAGGACGCCCCCGGGGGCCACAGCTTCGACCGGTTGGATATTTTACAGGCAAAGGAAATCCGCCTGAAGATATACAAATTCCTGGCCGGCTACCTCAACCCGCCCCAGCCCTTCAAATCCCTGAAAGACCTCTCTGCCGCGGGATACCGTTAATCTCTTGCAATGATTTTCTCGAAATTGGATTCATCGCCGGAACCTTTTATATTGGCAACGGCAGCACAATGAAAGGGAGGGCAAACCGTTACTAAACCTAATCCACAAGGAGCTATCAAATGATCGAGCAAACCAACCCGATCCATCCAGATAAATTTGTGCAGGAAATGCAGGCGGTGATCGCCCGCTGGAGCCTCCTGAAGCACCCTTTCTATGAAATGTGGAACCGCGGGGAATTGACCCTCCAGGCTCTCCGGGAATACGCCAAACAATATTACGCCCACGTGCAGGCGTTCCCTACTTACCTGAGCGCGGTGCACTCCCGCTGCGAGGACATGTCGGCGCGCCAGGTGCTGTTGGAAAACCTGATCGACGAAGAACGCGGGGCGGAGAACCACCCGGAATTGTGGCTGCGCTTTGCGGAAGGATTGGGGGTTTCCCGCGAGGAAGTGCGCTC
The DNA here is from genome assembly GCA_011526015.1 of Deltaproteobacteria bacterium. Classification (GTDB taxonomy): domain Bacteria; phylum Calditrichota; class Calditrichia; order RBG-13-44-9; family J075; genus JABWBP01. The sequence goes on from WYBG01000128.1 coordinate 4,587, forward strand.
CGCGCGGTTATTGCCGGAAACGGTCGCCTCGGTGAAGGCCCTCCAGCGCCTCACTTGCAGCGACCGGTTCATCGAGGGCGTGGCGGCGCTCTACGCCTATGAATCGCAGGTGCCGGAAGTCGCCCGCAGCAAGCGCGAGGGGCTGGCGAAGTTTTACGGTATCGCGGAGGCCCGGGCGGTCTCCTACTTTAGCGTGCACGAACAGGCCGACGTGGAGCACAGCGAGGGGGAAGTGAACCTTCTGCTCACCCACTGCAATACGGAAGATTCCCGGCGGCGCGCCCTGGAGGCCGCGGGGCAATCCGCCCAGGCGATGTGGAGCTTTTTGGATGGAATTTGTACTGCGTATGTAGATTAATCAATTAATAGATCTGCCGGGTTTTGAAAACCCGGCAGGTCATACCCGTATTTTTCAACTTTCCAGCGCCTGGCGCAATTTTTCCGCCAGGGCGGGATCGATTTCGGCCAGGGTGCGCAGGGAATCTGGCAGGGGATCGGCCCAGAGCCATTCAACGTTCAGCCAGAACCCCGGCAAACTCCGGCTGTGGAAGATTCCTTTTTTGCCGCTCAAGGCCGGTTGGTAACTCCCTTCCTCATCCAATAAATAAAATTCCGCGCGTTTTTTTTGCGGATCGATGATCCAGTATTCCGGGATACCGGCCTGTTCATACTCGTAGAACTTCTCCCCGCGATCCCGCCCGGCGCTTTCCGGGGAAACAATTTCCACTACCAGGTCGGCGGGGCCGTTCAAATAATTTTCTTTCAACCGCCGGAGATTCTGGTTGGCTATGAATAACAAGTCCGGCTCGCGTGCGCTTTTGGGGAGTTTCATTTGAAACGGGGGAATCATTATTTTTCCCAACTGCTTGAAGTCAACAAAAAATCCGACTACCCGCACCAAAAATATGTCGATCTCCTGGTGCTTTTTCCCGACTGGACTGTTCATAACAATCTCTCCATCTACCCATTCCGCCCAGGTATCTTCATCCGCCCATTCCAGGAACTCTTCGTAGCTCATCTTTTTCCGCGGCGGCGGTTCTCCCAATATATCTTTCAGCTCCTCCCGCAACGATGCTTCGGATAAGCCGGGCTTTTGCAAAATCTCCAATAATTCTTCTTTCAAAGCGTTCATTGTAAACACTCGATCATTTGTGATTGCCGGGATATTAATGCCGTCAGCGGGGGAAGTCAAGCGATTAGGCGCTTTCAGCCGGGTGATTGGGGGATGTTGCTCATCCTCGGCGGTTTTGCCGCTAAATACTTCATGCAGCCCAAAATTGCAAATTTCGCTGCGGCCTGATACTCGATGCTCGGTGCTCGATTCTCGATAAAATAACCATCCAGTATCCAGTATCGAACATCGAGCATCCAGCATCCAGCATCATTCAAAAAAGCGCAATCAATGCCCGCTGGGAGCATAAATCTTTAAAAAAGATTGAACAAAATTGCTCCGCTCCTTAATTTGGTTCAAATCTTAACTGATAAAACGAGGAGATTCGCTATGAAAATTACCGTTATCGGCGCCGGAAACGTAGGCGCTACCACCGCTCAACGCATTGTGGATAAGGAACTGGCCAATGAGTGCGTGCTGGTGGACATTTTAGAAGGTATTCCCCAGGGAAAGGCCCTGGACATGTGGGAGTCCACCCCGGTAGAGGCCAGCGACTGCCGCATCATCGGAACCAATACCTACAAAGAGACCGCGAAATCGGATATCGTGGTGATTACCGCGGGGCTGCCGCGCAAGCCGGGGATGTCGCGCGATGACCTGCTGGCCAAGAACGTGGAAATCGTAAAAGGCGTTACCGAGCAGGTGGTGGAGCATTCCCCCAACGCCATGCTCATCGTGGTCTCCAATCCCTTAGACGCCATGGCCTACACTGCGCTCAAAGTTTCCAAATTCCCGCCCCAGCGGGTGTTCGGCATGGCCGGAATTCTGGACACCGCCCGCTACCGCTCCTTTATCGCCCTGGAGTTGAACGTATCCACCAAAGACATTTCCGCGCTGGTGTTGGGCGGGCACGGGGATACCATGGTGCCGCTGCCCCGTTATACCATGGTCGGGGGACTTCCCCTTACCGAGTTGCTGCCGCAGGAGCGCATCAACGCGATTGTGGAGCGCACCCGGATGGGCGGCGGGGAGATCGTCAACCTGCTGAAGACCGGCAGCGCCTATTACGCCACTTCCTCCGCAACCGTGGAAATGGTGGAAGCGGTGGTGAAGGATAAGAAGCGCGTCCTGCCCTGCTCGGCCTACTTGCAGGGGGAATACGGCTTCAACAATGTGTATTTGGGCGTGCCGATCAAGATCGGGCGCAAAGGCGTGGAGCAGATTTTCGAGTTAGAGCTGAGCGACGAAGAAAAAGCCGCCCTGGCCAAATCCGCCGACGCGGTGAAAGAGTTGATCGATAAGATTAAGTTGTAGAAAAGGTGCGAAGTGTTCGGGTGTTCAGGTGTTATAGTGCTTTGGTAGCCTTACCTGAACACCTGAATGCCGAAATACAAAATTTAACCCTTAATGAGTATAGATGGGGAGAATCCTATGGAAAACTTCTTCCCGGCGGCCAACATTGACGACGCCTACCACGCCTGCCACCCGGAACTGCCCCTGGAAGCGGATGATCCCCGCTATGTTTCCCTGAACCCGGTGCGCGGGGGAGTAGATATTGCCGAAGTGGTTGCCCGGCGCATCCGCCGCACCAAAACGCCGGATTTCCATCGCCAACTGATTACCGGGCACCGGGGTTCGGGAAAAACCACGGAGTTGAAACAGCTTCAGGAAAAATTGAAACAGGAAAAGTTCTTCCCGGTGTATATCGACGTGGAAAATCTGCTGGATATTAGCGACATCAGCTACCTGGATATTTTGATCGCCATCGGGAAAGAGACCTTTGAATGCGCCTGGGATAATCGCATTGAAATTTCCGACGAATTGCTGGAGAACTTGGATGACTGGTTCGCAGAACGGATTTTGACCGAAGAAGAACGCTCCGACGTGGAAACCACCTTGAAGAACCAGTTCGGGGTGGACGCCAAAATTCCGCTATTGCGGATACTGTCGGCTATTTCCGGGCAGATCAGCAGCGGCAGCAGCCGCAAGGAAACTATCCGCCGCACCATGGAGCAGGACCTGCGGGTTTTGATCATCCGGCTGAACGACCTGTTGGATGATCTGCGTTTGAAATTGCCGAAAATGGGCTGGAAAGACCTGGTAATCATCATCGACGGCATGGAAAAAATGCACTACAAGCTGTATGCGGACGGCCAGAGCTCCCACTCCGCCTTGTTCGTGGAACACGCCGAGCAATTGAAATCTCCCCACGCGCACGTCATTTACACCGTTCCGATTTCCCTGCATTTCAACAAGAACTTAGGAGACTCCTTTTCGGAAGCCGACGTGATTCCCATGGTGCCGGTGATCGAAAATAAACGAAATACCGGGGCGGCAGCCGCCATGCAAGCCATGCAGAGACTGGTTTCTTGCCGGATCGCTATCGAAGCGATTTTTGAGCAGCCGGAATCAGTCAGCGAATTGATTCGCTTTAGCGGCGGCTCCGTGCGGGATTTGCTGCGCCTGATTCGTTTTGGCTGCGATGAAACCGACGAGAAGATTTCCCCCGCTCATATAAAATCCGCTCAAAACCGGATGGCGATTGAATACGACCGGCTGTTCAGAGACGAAGACCTGGAATTGCTGAAAGAGATCCATTCCACCAATGAATTGCCCGTAAACGATACGGTTGCCCGCCTGCTCCACCAGCGGGTAGTGATGGAATATATGGATAGCAAGGGACGTTGGGGGACGCTGCACCCCGCGGTGCTGCAAAGCCCGCGTTTTCCGGCAGCCTTGAAAAGAGATGAAAAGCGTGCAAAGCGAAAACGATAAAATAATTTTTAGCGGCAGCGCCGATTTCCAGCGTTTGCTCCGCTCGCTGCGCAGGGCGCGGGGGTTTGCGCTCTATTTTGCGGTGTGCAACGTGCCTGCCCTGCGGGAACGGTTGCTGCAAGAAATAGCCGCTCGCACAGGCCGGCCGGCGCATAGCATTGATTTGTCCGAATGGAGTAAAAGGGATACTCTCCCGGATGCCCCCGCCGTTTTGCAATCCTTATTGCAAGAGTCGGAAAGCCTCCCGGGCGATGGAATCCTCCTGGTCAGCGGTCTGGAATACCTGCTGCCCACCGCCGACCCCGGAAAACAGCATGATACCCTGCAATTCTTGAACTGGAAGCGCAACCGCTTTAAACAATTGGATATTCCCCTGCTGTTTGCGGTTCCTTCCTACCTGGCGCTCTTGATCCAGGAAAACGCCCCGGATTTTTGGGACTGGCACAGCGGCATGTACATTTTCCCGGCCGAGGAACCGGAGCGCCGTTCCATGTTTGAATTCATTTCCGGGCAGGCTTCCGGTGCTCTTTTTATGAAGGAGACTGCCCGGGAAAAACGGGAATTGTTAGTATTATACCGCTCGCTGTTAGAAGAATATCAATCCGATAATTCCCGGGAAGCCCTGGGCATCAAAGGAGAGTTAAACGGAAAAACTGCCACCTTATTATACCAGTTGAGCGAGTATGAAAAGGCGCTGGGGTATTTGGAAAGGAGTTTAAAAATCAGTCAGGAGACCGGGGATAAGGCGGGAGAAGGAAGGGCGCTGAATAATATCAGCCAGATATTTAAAGCCCGGGGAGATTATGAAAGGACGTTGCATTATCTGAAAATGAGTTTAAAAATTGCTCAGGAGATTGGGGATGAGGCGGGAGAAGCTATAACTATGAATAATATTAGCCAGATTTACCAGATCCAAGGAGATGATAAGAAGACGCTGTGGTATTTGGAAGAAAGCTTGAAAATCTTCCTGAAGACCGAGTATAAAAAAGGGGAAGGAGTAGTACTGAATAATCTCGGCCAAATTCACCATATTCGAGGGGATGATAAGACAGCATTGCTTTATTGGGAAGCGAGTTTAAAAATTGCTCAGGAGGTTGAGGATAAGGCAGGGGAAGCGAGAACTATGAATAATATTAGCCAGATTTACTTCAACCAGGGAAATTATAGGATGGCGCTGGGGTATTTGGAAAGGAGTTTAAAAATCAGCCAGGAGACCGGGGATAAAGCGGGAGAAGGAACGATACTAAATAATATTGCGGCAATATTTCAAATTGGTGGAGATTATGAAATGGCGCTGAGGCACCTGGAAAGAAGTCTAAAAATCAGTCAGGAGACTGGGGATAAGGCAGAGATGATCCCCACCCTGCACAATATAGCGCATATCCATTTTCAGAATCACCGGATTAATCAAGCAATGGAAAAGTTCTTGCAAGCCTTCCAATTGGCGCGGGAAACGCAAAATGTACAGGGGCTTTTCAATGTCTCTCGCGACCTGGGAGTTTTGCTTTGCCAGTCAGGCCGCACCGAAGATGGCCTGCCTTTGCTGCGCCAGGCGTTGGAAATCGGCCGGGCCAGCGGCTATCACGGTACGGTAGAAATAGAAAGTTTGCTCCAACAATATAATCATAACTGATGTTACGCATTTACTACTCGTTCACCCCGACGGGTCGGGGTGAACGCCACTATTCGATGCTCAGCGTCGAATAGTGGCGCTGCACGACGCCGGCCATCTGCCATTCTCCGCTTGCAAATCTATTTTCCGTATTGCCTTGCATTCCTTTCATCGCTAATTTCGCACTGCTTTTTTGGAAAAAAAGTCAAATCATCGAACCTTTTGGAGGCCTTATGAACACGCAAGAATATATCGCACTGGAAGAAAAATACGGCGCCCATAACTACCATCCCCTCGACGTGGTGATCCGCCGCGGAGAAGGAATCTGGGTATGGGACGTGGAGGGAACAAAATACCTGGACTTCCTGAGCGCCTACTCGGCCTTGAACCAGGGACACTGCCATCCCCGGATCATGCAGGCCATGATCGACCAGGCTAAAATGATCACCCTCACCTCCCGGGCCTTCCGCAACGACCGCTTGCACCTGCTCTATAAAAAATTGGTGGACATTACCGGGCTGCCCAAAGTTCTTCCCATGAATTCGGGCGCGGAAGCGGTGGAAACCGCCCTGAAAGCTATCCGCAAATGGGCCTACACCGTCAAAGGGATTCCGAACGACAGGGCGGAAATCATCGCTTGCAAAGAAAATTTTGCCGGGAGAACCATTACCATCGTCAGCTTTTCAACCGAAGAACAGTATCGCACCGGCTTTGGCCCCTTCACCCCGGGATTCAAAGTGATTCCTTACGGGGACATCAACGCCCTGGAGAAAGCCATCACCCCCAACACCGCGGCCTTCTTCGTCGAGCCTATCCAGGGGGAAGGAGGCATCAATATGCCGCCGCAGGGCTACCTGAAACAGGCGGAAGCGCTTTGCCGCAAAAACCGGGTTTTGCTGGTGCTGGATGAAATCCAGACCGGGCTGGGCCGAACCGGGAAGATGTTCGCTTACCAGCACGAAAACGTGAAACCGGACGGGGTTACCATCGGCAAGGCGCTGGCGGGCGGGTTTTACCCGGTCTCGGCGTTCGTCAGCACTGAGGAAGTAATGGAGGTGTTCAAACCCGGCGACCACGGCAGCACCTTTGGAGGAAACCCGATGGCTGCCGCCATTGCCTGCGCCGCGCTGGACGTGATCGTGGAAGAACGCTTAGCCGAACGAGCGGCGGAGTTAGGCGAGTACTTCATGGGCAAGCTCCGAACCATCAACAGCCGCCACGTGAAGGAAGTGCGCGGGCGGGGATTGTTGATCGGCATCGAATTGAAACCGGAGGCCGGGGGCGCGCGGCGCTTCTGCGAAGCCCTGAAAAACGAGGGAATGCTCTGTAAAGAAACCCACCAGCACGTGATCCGCTTCGCCCCGCCGTTGATCATCAAAAGAGAAGATATCGACTGGGCGCTGGAACGGATCGAGAAGGTGTTGACTACCTTATAAAAAAGTGTTCAGGTGTTCGAGTGTTCCTGCTTGTAACGGATTCTGTTGGTAGCTCAGCGAACCGTTCAACTCCTGCCGGAGTTGTGATAGATTCTAAAGTTTCTGATGACTACAAACATTGAACCCCTATCGGGGTTCCCTTTGAATATA